>JAFQJY010000115.1 GCA_017414845.1 Alphaproteobacteria bacterium
GGGTGTATCGGTAATCTTATCATCAATTGTATAACCGTTTCCCTCAACATCATAGTTTTTATCGGCACACCATATTTTTTTGACGGTCATTTTGTTTTCTGTCAATGTTCCGGTTTTATCGGAACAAATAATACTCGTACTTCCGAGTGTTTCTACGGCAGGTAATCTGCGTACAATGGCTTTACGTTTCAGCATACGATTGACACCGATAGCCAAGATAATCGTAACGGCGGCAGGTAATCCCTCAGGAATGGCTGCCACAGCCATGGCAACACCGGACATAAATGTATCAACGAAAGGCATTCCTTTAAACCATCCGACAACAAAAGCCAAAACAGAGAAAAAGACAATCAACCACAAAAGTTTTCCGCTAAACTCTTCAATTTTAACAGTTAAAGGAGTCTTGAAGGTTTCGGCATTACTAATCATTTCGGAGATTTTTCCGATTTCCGTTTTGTTTCCCGTTGAAACAACAATCCCCTTCCCGCTTCCGAAAATAACCAATGTAGAGGCATAAACCATATTTGTTCTGTCAGCAAGAAGTGTTTCTTTCGGTAAAATTTCCGTATTTTTTTCAACAGGTAATGATTCTCCTGTAAGGGCGGATTCATCTGTTTTTAAATCCTGAGATTGTATCAACCGAATATCAGCCGGTACTTTATCACCCGATTGAAGAAGAACAATATCACCGGGAACAAGTTCTTTGGCATTGATGTATAAAACGGTTCCGTTACGAATAACCTGCGCATGCTGTTCTATGCTTTTAGAAAGGCTTTCCAAATCTTTCAGTGCCTTATCCTCTTGTACAAAGCCCATAATGGCATTGCCTAAAACAACACCGTAGATAACGGAAGCATCCACATATTCTCCCAAAAACAAAGCAATCGTTGCCGATAAAATCAAAACATAAATAAGCGGTTGATGAATTTGAAGTAAAAAACGAACAAGTGCGCTTTTTCCCTCTTTCAGTTCAATTTGGTTCAGACCGTATTTAGCCTGCCGTTCCCGTATCTGCTCAGAGGTCAGACCGCTGTTCTTATTTGTATCTTGTTCTTTTACCAATTGAGAAACAGATTGCGTATATGACATATCCTTATATCCTTTCCTTAAATAAATAATGCTGTCAGCGTAAAGGATTTTGTCTTAAAAATCAACTAATTTATATCTAAAAAAAGTTTAATTTCCTTAGCAATTTGTAAGGGTGTCTTATTATCCGTCATTATTTTGTGTGTTTTCATGGATTTATAGTTGTCTAAATAGGCAAGACTTTTTTCTAAGAGTTTTCTTTTACGAAGTCCGAGAATTATATCCTGTTCAATACGTCTAATCAGGCTGTTTTCTGAGGCTGTCAGGGTTATTTTAACAACCTCAAAATCGTCGGTTGTCAACTCATCTGTGATTAAATCAAAGATTTCTTCTTCCGGTATAACCCATGAAAACAAGACATTTTGTGAAAAATCATTTTCAAGATAGTTTTGAAGTAAAAAACGGATATTTTGAATAACCATTTCCTTGTTTTCTTCTGTAACGGTAAACGGTTCCATCATCCATGCCCAATCGCCGTCTAAATAAAAACAGGGCGTTATCAGATGTTTCAGTTCTTGACAGACTGCTGTTTTTCCTATGCCCATCGGGCCGTTGATGATAATCAGTTTTTTCATAAGAATAATGTAGTTCTTAAAAAAAATATGTCAATAAAAATATTTTTTCTTTACTTTTATGTCTAAAAGTGCTACAATGCAATTAAAAAGGGGAAATCCAGATGTTAAATAATGATTTTGACCGTTTTTTAAGCGGTTTTTATACGACTTTTTGTGATACGCAAATGGCTCTTTATAACAAGGAGAGTTTTGAGGATTTTGTGGATGTTTTTAAAATGGATGCTGATTATCAGAGTTTAATGAAACGTTTTCCTCAGTACGAGGCCGTTGCAGAAACAATTTTTTCTGACAGTACTTTTTTCAAACATCCGATGATTGAAGAAATGGCTTTTTATGATCCGACTTTTGATGAAGATCCGTTCTTTTGGGAAAATGCACGAGAAAAAGAAAATCCGTGGAAAATGTTTATGTTGGGGAAACTTTCGGAAAAGAATATGCCTCCATATCAGGATGTTTTCAGAAAAACCTTTTTTGATTGTGCCGATAAAGAAAACACACTTACGCCCGAATTTTTCTTCGGATTTGAAAAACTGATGCAAAAAACACCGACAGAACAGAAAAATGATATGGTGACAAAGTTTTTTAATTATGTCACATGTGTTTCAAAAACACCGACTGCTCGCAAAAAAATGATAGAAACTGTCGGCGAATTGATAAAAATTTGTCCGGAATATAAAAATAAGTTCGCTGATTTTTTAAAAAAGGAAGTAAAGGATTATTGGACACGTCGGGATAATTTTTGGGAAATTATGCAAACTTTGAAAGAAAATAACTTTTTTAAAAATGATAAAGGGCAAGTACCGGAAGAATTTAAGTTTGCATACGAATTACGCTTTTTAAACAAAGAGGAACTTTCTTTTATTTCTTCACACAGAGCCTCTCCTTGGACAAAGAAAAATATCGGGAACTATCAAAAAACGGTTCATCAGTTGATAGAAAAAGTTATTCAGGAAGAAAATCTAATTGTTCAGCAATTGACCTATGCAAGACAGATCAATCCGGAAGGATATCAGATTATGATTTCCAATATTCCTTTTTCGGGTAACGGAGAATCCCGCCGAAAATTAGACGCCTTAGTAGAGCAGGGGGAGCAGATTTTTGATAAACGGGCCTTCCGTAAAAACCCGTTGGAATGTCAGACATACCAAGAAAACAAAGATTGGCTTGTCCCGAGCGCTTTCTATGCAACAGATGTCTTCGGAGATGGTCTGAGCGGTTACCTTCAAAAGACACACGGTATTATTTCTGCTCATGATGCACTTCATTTTCTGTCAATGAAACCGGATATGAGTTTGGATAAAAACAAAAGTTTAGGAAGGTTTTTACAAAAAAATATCCTGTATAACTCAGACGGAACAGTTCGTGCCAGACCCGGAAGTGAATTGATGTCTATTTGTCATCGTTGGGACAAGTTATCTCCGGAAGAGGAAAAATTACCTTATAAAGAAGTTCTTGCTAAAACGGAAAGTCTTCAATATCTGAACGCACGTTTTCCTGAATTTGCAAAAGAGGCTGCTCGTTGGTCCGTTCGGGAAGAAGAATATAAAGAGTTTGAAAATGTTTATGAATCAGGGTTAGGTGTTCCGACGCCGTTTAGTACAAAAAAAGAGTTCAAGTCAGGGAATTGGACGGCTCGTTTTTTACCGAGAAAAGACCCTCGTGTCGGTTTTTTCGGGTTCTATACGGATTGTTGTCAACACTTTACGGGGATGGGAAAAACATGTGCCGTTTCTTCTGTAAAAGACCCGGATTCGCAACTCTTTGTTATTGAAAGAGACGGAGAAATTTTCGGTGGTTCGTGGGTTTGGCAAAACACAATCTCGGAAAACGGAAAAAAATATAAAGCCGTCTGTTTTGATAATATTGAGGCTTTGGGTGAATTGAAGTTTAAAAAGGAATTAATGGATTTATATCATCAAGCCGGTGCCTATTTAACAGAGGAAGAAAACGTACGTAAAGTGACAATCGGAAAAGGAATGGCGGATGCCAACTTAGAGGGTATAGAAGACACGGAGGCGATTCCTTTACCCGCCTTTTACGGTCCAAACTACACCGATTCAAAAAAACAGGTTTTGTTATGTCAAAACGAAAATGCAAAACCGATAGAAAAAGTGATGCCCTTGGTCGTTGCGCACCACAAAAGAACCGCCACAGAAAACTCACATCAACATATCCATCAGTAATTTTAACACGGTGCGCCTCCTTTAACTACATTTTCAAAGGAGGTGTTTTTCAATTTAAGGGCATAAAGCATTTTATCGCTTAAACCTAAAAAGTTTTTATGTAATTTCCTCCATCCGCTCAAAACAGAAAGTTTCGTACAAACCTTTTTCAATCCGAATCAGACCCTCAACCCCTTATAAAACAAGGCTTCAAACGATATTTATCCCCTGCCGGACACGCATTCTCACGGAGGGAAAAAGCGTTCTACGGACAATCGGAGGACTTTATGCATTTCAGCAGGCATTTTTTAAGACCTTTTACTGCCATTTTTCGGAAGAGACTTCAAAAAGGGGCTACCCATTTATTCAAGCAAAAAACATTCACGACCACAAAAAACACCATCACGCTTCTCATAAATTTAAACTCTTTTTTTAATAAAGGAACTTTTTTACGGTTCTTAAAAAAAATAAAACAAAAAAATCAAAAAAATAAAAATAAGCACTTTACAAGTAAAAAAAAATCAAGTAAAAAAGAATTTATAAAAAAACAAAGGGGTGTTTCACGTGAAACAATTTTCAGAAAAAACGATTCAAAACTTGAAAAAGTATGAAAATTTGCTTCAAAAATGGCAAAAAAAGATAAATCTTGTCAGTACACAAACGCTGACAGATGTATGGAATCGTCATTTTTTAGACTCGGCACAACTTTGGGAATATATTTCAAAAGGCGCAGAAACACTGGTTGATTTCGGTAGTGGGGCTGGGTTCCCCGGTCTGGTTTTGGCCATTATTGCAGACGGAGAAGGGTGTCAATTAGATGTTCATCTGATTGAAAGTGATGGCAGAAAGTGTGTTTTTCTGTCAGAGGTGGCTCGCTCTTGTGGTGTTTCTGTTCACATCCATAACGAAAGAATTGAAAAAACGACACCGTTTACGGCAGATGTTGTGACGGCTCGGGCTTTAAAAGATACAAAGACGCTTTTAGAATATGTGCGTCCTTTTGTGTCTGAAAAAACGACGGCTTTGTTTCTAAAAGGGGAAAAAGTGCGTGAAGAATGGCAAGAGGCTTCAAAAAGCGTTTCTGCACAACCTGAATTTATACAGAGCCAAACAGATAAAACAGGGACAATATTAAAACTGTCCTCAATCAACTATTTATAGGGAAAGGGAGAAAAATGCAAAAACAAATGAGAGTGTTTTCAATCGCAAATCAAAAAGGGGGCGTCGGTAAGACAACAACGGCTGTCAATTTAGCAACGGCTATTAGTGCCTTGCAGAAAAAAGTATTGCTGATAGATTTAGACCCGCAAGGAAATGCGACGATTAGTTTAGGGCTTTCAAGACAAGGAAAAAAACATACGTCTTATACGGTTCTGACGGGACAGGACAGTATTTTAACGGCAATGGAAAAGACTGAAATCCCGTATTTATCGGTTTTACCGTCTACAAAGGAATTGCTTGGTGCCGATATTGAGTTGTCCGGTTTTGAAAATCCTCAATTCTTTTTGAAAAAAGCCTTAGAATCTCCCGAATTGGATTTAGATTATGTGTTTATTGACTGTCCGCCGGCTGTCGGTTTGTTGACAATCAATGCTTTAACGGCTTCTGACGGTGTGATTGTACCGATACAGTGCGAATATCTCGCATTGGAAGGGGTTGCTGATTTGGTTAAAACAATTGAAAGAATTAAGAAAAACTTTAATCCTAAGTTGGATTTGCATGGAATTTTACTGACAATGTTTGACGGACGCAGTCGTTTGTCCGGTAATGTTGCAGATGATGTGATACGTTTCTTCGGACGTAAAGTTTATGATGCCGTTATTCCGAGAAATGTACGTGTTCCGGAGGCGCCGTCGCACGGAAAGCCTGTATTGCTTTATGATTGGAGAAGTACGGGGGCTCAAGCATATATTCGGTTAGCCGGTGAGTTTTTAAAAAGAGAAAAGGAGTTTTTAAATGGACAAAAATAAAATCGGATTGGGCAGAGGATTATCTGCTATTTTAGGCGAGA
>JAFQJY010000116.1 GCA_017414845.1 Alphaproteobacteria bacterium
CTTAGAGGCAATACGCAGTGCTAAACATTTCTTTCCAAGTAACGCATTACCACCGTATCCGCTCCCGAAAGACATAATTTCTCTTGTTTCGGGGAAATGTGCAATATAGGTATTTTCTGGATTACACGGCCAAGCAACATCTTTTTGACCTGCTTCCAACGGCGCCCCGACAGAATGCAGACATGGGACGAAAAAACCGTCTTCCCCTAAAACATTCCAAACTGCTTTTCCCATACGTGTCATAATACGCATATTCGTCACAACATAAGGCGAATCCGTAATTTCAACCCCGATTTGAGCAATATCAGAACCCAAAGGCCCCATAGAAAAAGGTATCACAGATAGCGTTCTGCCCTTCATACAGCCACGATAGAGTTTTTGAAGTTTTTTCTTCATTTTAGAAGGTGCAATCCAGTTATTTGTCGGACCGGCATCAGCCTCTTTTTCAGAACAAATAAAAGTTCTGGATTCAACACGTGCCACATCTTTCGGATTGGAACGTGCCAAAAAACTGTTCGGTCTTTTTTTCGGATTAAGCCGAATAAAAGTTCCTTTTTCAACCAGTAAATTACATAACTGTGCATATTCCTCCTCGGAACCGTCGCACCAATAAATCTCATCAGGGGTACAAAGCATCGCTACTTCATTGACCCAAGCGAGGACTTTCTTGTTTTTTGTCGGAATGTTATTTTTTTGCATAATTTTTCTCCCTTCCTTTATGTTTTTAGAATAAGTCACATTCTCCTGATTTGCAAGTTTTTTATTCCACCGATTTTAACAGATATTTTTTTGTCTTTCCCCTTTGTTTTAACTGCCTTGCATATTCAGGAAACAACTTTGAAACCTGTGTTTTTAAGCCATTCGTTGCAATCAACGGATCTATGGCTCGAACCTTACAAATAACAGGGATGTCCTTTCCCTGATGTAAAACTGCTTTTTCATTCAAAGCGTTTAAATAAACAGCAATTTCTTTATCTCCGGTCTTTTTGACTTTTTTGATAATTTCTTTATCCGAAAACGTATAAAAATCTTCTTCTTTCAGATACCCTTTACTCAACACTTTTTTAAACATCCGTCCACCGTATCCGAACATAACGGCAGAAACAAATGATGACCAAAAATGTTCATCCGTCCAATTAAACAATTTTGCAAAAAACAACGCCACTTCCGGATTATCAAACGCAAACATTCCGTCTGCAACGATCAAATGTTCCAAAAAATACGCCCATCTTTTTTGAGCGATTTTATAAGAGTACATCTGTGGAAAAGTTCTTAAAAAATAATCTATTCTGTCAGCACACAACGCCGGCAACGGTTGTTCCAATAACGGATATTTTTTCTCATCCGTAATTTCATCTAATGAAAAGCCATAATTTTCTAAAATCGTTTTAATTTCGGAATTTTCTAAAAAATTTATATGAACTCTATCCTGATGCCCCTGTTCGGCCGTATCCGTTTCACTTTGACTGACAATATAGTCTATCGTATGCGAAAAAGCACTGTGAGAAACATCATGAAGAAGTCCGGCAATTTGCTCTTTCAAAGGCGCACCATATCGCCTGAGCAACAGAAAAACCCCGACAGAATGTTCATACCTGCTCGGCGATTTTCTGACACTTTCCTCAGCCGGATACCAACCGCCGTTGTTGATTCCTTTTAAACGTTTTAAAACAGGTGATTTCAAAAGCGCCAACAAAACAGGCTCGTCAATTTTAAAAGAGCCGTAAATTTTATCCTTTATGCGCACTTTTTCTCCGTTTCTTCTCTTTAAGCGTCTGCTAAGACTAAAAAACTTCCCTCTTCCATCTCGGGTAAATCCTCATCAATTTCCGTATGGACAATTTCAGAAACGACAGACATAAAACAGCCTTTAGCACATTCCTGTAAAAAAACGACTAAATCAGATGTCCTTCCACGAACTCGCACTTCTACGCTACCGTCAGAAACATTCCGTATCCACCCACAGAGCCCGTAAAGAGGAGCTTTTTCAGAAACAAAATGCCGAAAGCCGACTCCTTGCACTCGCCCTTTGATAAAAAAGTGAAGTTCTTCAACCTGACGAATAACCATTTTTATTCCTGTCCTTGCTCCTTTTTGTCCTCAGCACTGCCGTTAGCAGGCATAATTCCCATACTTTGTGTCCGAGAACGAGGCGTATCTTTAATATCCGGAATGATGTCTTCCTCTTGAACGGGTTCTTCCTCTACACGTCCTAAGAAAACACCTACTGACGGTACTTTAATTTTCCGAGAAAGTTTATCATACGGATCTTCTATTGTCGTTTCACGATTCTGTTTAGAATATCTGAACATATCCCAATCGGATAAGGCACCCGTCATTAAAACATAATTTCTGAAATGCTCTGTTTTCTTCCATGAGAACGGGTATAAATTGAGCGAAAATGTATCATCTTTTAAGTTGATTTCGCCCTCTAAACTGGCATCAAAACAGTTCGTGGAAAAAGCGAAACTGTTTTCCATCTTAACCAACCCGTCTTTAATTCTCATATTTGCAAATCCGTTTTTGATAATCATATCACTGCATCCTAACCGAACGGGACGACCGGATAAATCATCAAACGGAACAACATTTAATCCGTTTAAAATAGACGCCATACCCAGCACGACAATTTCGTCTGAAAAGGTCATGACATTTTTTCCTGTAAAAGACGGTATCCAATCCTGTAATGCCAAGCCGGAAAATTTACCTTTTAATTCATTATTGATGATTCCGTTCTTAAATAAATCGTGGAACATCTGAACTTCATCAACGGATAACTTTTCTCCCAGCAAATGAGCACTTCCGTTTAATCTCTTACCGGAGGCATGAACTTCTGCCTTACCGACGACGGCACCGTTTGCAATACGAGTTCCTTCCAAGACGTCTATATCCAACTGACCGTCTTTGAGTATAAGATGTGTATAAATCTGTGGAAACGTCTTTAAATATCCCTTAGCATCAAAATTTTCCACAAGCACATAAACATCAGCGTCTGTTTTATCCAACAGAGACACATCAAACTGTTTAGAAGATAAACTGTTTCTCGTCACATCGGCAATAACATCTTTAAGGCTGAAATATCTGGACTTAATCTGTCCGGTTACAAACCTTTTTTCGCCACCCAATGTTGTACTCAAAGTTCCCTCTACATCGCTTTCGTTTGCCGTGCCGCTGAATTGAACAATCATTCTGTCTTGTCCCAATTGGAAGGTATTATTCAGAATAAACGGTTTTAAACCGTATGTTTCCATAAAATTCTCATTTACGCCTTCAATTTTAACACGTCCACCCCACATCTTTTTAGCATAGTCATGTACGACATTTGTGAAAGAAGCATAGGCTCTTTTTTCTGCAACGGAAAAAGCCCCTTCCGATAAACTTTTATCAAGACCCACTTTAACGGCAGCCTGAAAATCAAAATCAACTTCCGGCGCTTTCGGGAAAGCATAGAAATGATTCAGACTCTTATTTAAATTTTCGCCGACAATATGGATATTCAGTGTTTTCTCTTTTGCATTAGACAAATCAGGAATCAAACAAGACACAGTCGTCTGCATTCCGTAAGCCACCACATCCATAACAAATTCAAGTTTTCCGGCACCGGACAACGCCTCTTGCAAGTTCATAAAAGAACCTTTTAACACCCCTTTTTCACCGTTATAAACAAAATTACCCTCTAAATTGACCAGTTGTTCCATTGTCAACCGAGAAAAATCAAGTTTCCGTTCCGTATTCTTCTGTGCATCTTTATAGGTAACGGCCAACGAGTTTGCTCTGAAATGATTGAGAGAAAAGCGATGACTTTCATCAACGCCACCCTTTCTGTCTTTTTCTTCAAACAGGAACATCCAATTATCTTGTCCGGCCTTATCTCTGACCAGGTTTAATTCTACACCGGTCAACTGCATATCATCAACAACATAAACATTTTTGATATATGCCAAAATATCAAATCTGAACATCACTTCTTTTGCCGTCAACAGATTTTTATCATCGTTTAAGGAATCTTCAATCGTCACATCCTGCAAAATCAAAGTCGGTGTTAAAGATTTTTCCATAAACATATCACCACCGACCTTAACAGGCTGACCGATAATCTCTGACAGTTTTTTCTCTACATCAGCGTGATAAGCATTGATATCAAAAGTCAACAAATAGGCTCCGATACCACCAACAACGAGTACAATAAAAATCAAAAGACACAAAATAAACTTTTTCATCGGTTTCTCCTTTAATTTAACCTTTTTCTTCTTTATGTTTTAGCACGAAATCCAAAAAAATCAAAACTATTTTTTAATTTGTTTTGAATTGGTGCAAAAATTTTCAAAAAACCTCCCTTCGGATGAGGTATTTTTAAGTAAACGGCATGCAAATACATTCTTTTCGGTAAATCTAAGCGTTTTAGAACGGATAAAGTTTCCCTGCCATACTTTTCATCTCCGAGAATCGGACATCCTAAATACGCAGAGTGAACTCTGAGTTGATGTGTTCTTCCTGTTTGAGGAGAAAACTCTACCCACGAGACACCTTTTTCCGATTGCAAAACCTGATAATCACTTATGGCTTCTTTTCCGTTTTCATCCACACATACCTGCTCTGAGCCGTTTTTTCCGCTTTTTTTCAACAACGGTGCTTCTATGGTTCCTTTGTTATTTTCCGGTTTTCCGACAACCAATGCCCAGTATTTTTTATAGGCTTCTTTTGTCCGAAAAGCCTCTGTTAAAAAAGCCGTTGCCTGTGGTGTTCTCCCCAGAATCAAGACACCGCTTGTTTCCTTATCCAACCGATGAACCAAATGAGGACGTTCCTTGCCATATTTTAAGCCGTCCAGCAAACCGTCAACATGCCTTATCGTACCGCTACCGCCTTGAACGGCGAGTCCCTCCGGCTTATTTAACACAATCACCTCTTCGTCCTTATAAATAACAAGCGATTGAATATAGGCAATATCCTTTTCAGAAAGTCCCGTTTCTTTTTTCTCCGTTTCATTTTCGGGCATCGGTGGTACCCGAACTTCATCACCGATAGATAACCGAGCATTTGCCTCTGTTCTCATTCCGTTTAAGCGTATCTGTTTTGTGCGAAGTGCTTTTTGCAGACGTCCTTGTGTCAAATTCGGATAAAGTCGTTTTAAAAACCTGTCTAATCGACACGGTGTATCTTTTTCTTCAACCCGAATAATCTTTACGCCTTCTGACATTTTTTCTCCCGTAGTGCATCAAAATAGGCAAGTCTTTTGATGATTTCCCGTTCAAACCCTCTTTCAACAGGCTTATAAAAAGTACACCTGCTCATTTTTTCAGGAAAATAATTTTGTCCGGAAAA
Source organism: Alphaproteobacteria bacterium (assembly GCA_017414845.1). Next base: position 5,326 of record JAFQJY010000116.1, read on the forward strand.
ACCGTCTTCCGTATCCGGGTCATATTGATATCCCTCTCCATAACCCAATTGTTCCATCAATTTTGTCGGAGCATTTAATATGTGTGCCGGAGGTACCAGCGACCCTGTTTCTTTGGCTGTTTTCATAGCCTTGTTCCAACCTCTGTAAACTCCAACGGATTTAGGAGCAGTTGCTAAATAAACGACTAACTGCCCAAGAGCCAAATCACCTTCGGGAGACCCCAAACGTTCATAAGTGTTCCAACAGGCAATTGCCTGTGTAACGGCATTCGGATCGGCAAGCCCGACATCTTCCACGGCAAAACGTGTCAATCGGCGCAGGATATAACGAACATCCTCACCACCTGCGACCATTCGGGCAGCCCAGTAAAGAGCGGCCTGAGGATCCGACCCTCTGAGCGATTTATGAAGGGCACTTATCAAATTATAATGACCTTCACCCTCTTTATCATAAAGAGGCAATCTTTTTTGAACAATCGTTGCCACCTGTTCTTTTGAAAGAATTGTTTCATCGGTTGTATATTGATGAATAGCCTCTATTAAATTGATGAAATAACGCCCGTCACCATCAGCCAGACTCATTAAATAGGCTCGCCCTTCTTCATCAAGCGGTAATTTTCGCTCTAATGCTTCCTCTGCACGCTCATAAATTTTTTCAAGTGATTCAACACCCAAAGGTTTTAAAACAAAAACCTTACATCTTGAAAGTAAAGCGCCATTCAATTCAAACGAGAGATTCTCTGTTGTTGCTCCGACCAATATAACGGTACCGTCCTCTACAAAAGGCAGAAAACTATCCTGTTGTGATTTATTAAAACGATGAATTTCATCTACAAACAACACGGTTCTTTGCCCCATGGAAAGACGATTTTGAGCCTCTGAAAAAACCTTTCTTAAATCAGATACACCCGAAAAAACAGCCGAAATCGGCTCAAAATAAAAATGAGACAAACTTGCAAATAATTTGGCAATCGTTGTTTTTCCCGTCCCCGGAGGACCCCATAAAATAAAAGAAGACACTTTTCCGGTTGAAAGCATACGTCCGATAGGTGCCTGTTCTTCCAACAAATGCCCTTGCCCGACGACCTGTTCCAAAGAAGTCGGTCGTAAAATATCTGCTAACGGACGGGCAACTTTTTTTTCAAACAAAGTAGACATTTCTCTTCCTTTTTCGTTCAGAATATCCTATAATAAATAAAGAAACAGTAAACAAAAAGGAGTTTTAATGCCAAAATTATTCACAAAAAAAACAGAAGATTTCATCTGTGAAGTCTGTGGAACAACCGTTCACGGTGACGGCTATACGAATCATTGTCCTGTTTGTTTAACCAGTAAACATGTAGATAATCAACCCGGCGACCGCTTAGCGACCTGCCACGGGATGATGCACGCAACGACACTTGAAGTCAAGGGCGACAGTTATATTCTGACACACGTTTGCGAAAAATGTAATCATACACGTAAGAACAAATCTGCACCGAAAGACAGTTTCAAAGCATTACTTGCCCTGTCCGAAGGCAAACTTACCGAACACATTAAAATTTTAAAGAAGAAATTTTAACGACAACCCTCTGCCGGCCGACAC
>JAFQJY010000117.1 GCA_017414845.1 Alphaproteobacteria bacterium
ATTATTTGTTGCCGATGTTAGAGGGCATTTTAAAAGAAACATACGGCATTATGATTTATCAGGAGCAAGTGATGCAGATTGCACAGGTTCTGGCCGGATACAGTTTGGGCGGTGCTGACTTACTTCGTCGTGCCATGGGTAAGAAAAAAGTGGAAGAGATGGTCAAACAACGTGCCATTTTTGTGGAGGGCGCTCGTAAAAACGGTGTCACGGAAGAAAAGGCTACCGAAATTTTTGATTTGATGGAAAAGTTTGCTAATTACGGTTTTAATAAATCTCATGCGGCAGCCTATGCTTTTGTGTCGTATCAGACGGCTTATCTGAAAGCACACTATCCGGTTGAGTTTATGGCGGCAACCATGACGCTTGATAAAATTGATACGGATAAACTCGGTATGTTTAAGAGGGATGTAAATGAACTCGGTATAGATATTTTACCTCCCGATATCAATAAGTCAGATGTCAATTTTACAGTGGAAAACGGTGCAATACGATATGCACTGTCAGCCATTAAGAATGTCGGTGAAGGGGCTATGCAGGCATTGGTAGAGGAACGAAAGAAAAACGGTCCTTATAAATCTATTGCTGATTTTGTAATGCGTTCAGATGCCTCTGTTATCAATAAAAGATGTTTTGAAAATCTGGTTAAGTCCGGTGCTTTTGACAGCCTTGAAAAAAACAGAGGGCGGCTGTTCTTTAATATTGAAAAATTGGCACAGCATTCTGCCCGTATACAAAGTGAGAAAAACAGTTCTCAAATTTCTCTGTTCGGAGAGCAAAGCAGTCAGGATGCAATACAACTGACGGACGCTCCGGATTGGCCGATGCTTGAAAAATTGGAAAAAGAGGCAGAGGCTATCGGATTTTACTTGTCTGCTCATCCATTGGATACATACGAAAAAAGTTTGGAACGTTTGCGTGTAACTGTAAGCAAAGACGTGGAAAAGATGGTAAGGAATACCGGCGCCGTTCATCTCAAAATGGTCGGTATTGTCAATACATTTAAAGAACGTGTCGGACAATATGGCAGGTATGCGTTTGTGTCGGCTTCCGATACGGCAGGTGCATTTGAAATCAGGTGCTTTGAAGAGGCGTTGGCAACAAGCAGAACACTTCTTGCAGGGAACGAGCCTCTTTTGTTTTCCGTGTTGGCGGATTTAAAAGATGATGAGGTCAGATTGACACTTCAAAGTACAAAGTCGCTCAATGAGGCCGTCGCCGGAGCAACCAGTATGGTCCAGATTTTCTATGATAACGAAAAGTGTTTGCCTAAAATACATTCTATTTTGGCAAGTGAGCCTTCCGGAAGAGGTCAGGTTGTTCTCATTCCGACTGCGGGAGATTGGCAGGTTGAAATTGTCTTGCCTGAAAGATATAAGTTGACACCTGCCGCATTAGAGGCATTCAGAACCATTCCCGAAATAAATGAAGTCAAGTTGGTTTAAGGACTTGCTTTTTCTGAAAGAGTATGCTATTGTGCTTTAAATTTTAATGATTATAGAGGTAAAAAATGACATATAAAACTACAAGAGAATTAGATGATAAAATGAATGCCGGTGCGGCCGAAGAAAGATGTTTGGCTTTTTGGGAAGATGAAAAAGTCTATGCTTATGATAAGGACGCATCAAGAGAAAATACTTATGTCGTGGACACGCCGCCTCCGACAGTTTCCGGTTCTCTTCATATCGGTCATATTATGAGTTATACACAAACAGACGTAAAAGTACGTTATCAAAGAATGCTCGGAAAATCCGTATTCTATCCGATTGGTTGGGATGATAACGGTCTTCCGACGGAAAGACGTGTTCAAAATTACTTTAATATCTCCTGTAATCCGGATGTGCCGTATGACGCAGAATTTAAACCTGTTCACAATCCGAAATCCGATGAGCCGAGAAAAGAAGTTTCCCGTCAGAATTTTATTGAAGCCTGCGCTGTTTTGACAGAGGAAGATGAGAAAATCTTTGAAGATATTTTTAAACGTATCGGACATTCTTATGACTGGTCTTTAAAATACTCTACAATCGGAAAGAAAGCCATCGCCATTTCACAGGCTTCTTTTTTGGATTTAGTGAAAAAAGGGATAGCTCATTCCGTTGAGGCTCCGACAATGTGGGATGTTACATTCCAAACGGCAGTGGCACAGGCTGAAATTGAAGATAAAGAAATGGAAAGTTTCTTCCATGATATTCGTTTCGGTGTTGAGGGAGAGGAAGATGTTTCTTTCACTATCGCAACAACTCGCCCTGAGTTTTTGCCGGCTTGTATTGCCGTTGTGGCACATCCTGATGATGAACGTTATCAGAAGTATTTCGGTAAAAATGCCATTGTGCCGTTGTTTGATATTCCCGTTCCTATTGTTCCTTCCGAACATGCTGAGATGGATAAAGGACCCGGTATTATGATGGTCTGTACGTTTGGAGATGCGGCTGACGTGGCTTGGTGGAAGGCCTCAGGGCTTCCGATTAAACAAATTGTCGGTTTAGACGGTCGTATTTTGCCACATACGTATGGTGAAGGGGCTTTTGTATCACTCAATGCCGAAAAGGCAAAAGGATATTATGACCAAATGGTTGGCCTGAAAATGAAAGATGCCCGTGCAAAAGTCGTTGAGTTTTTGCGTGAATACGGAGCACTCGTTTGTGAGCCGAAACCGATTGTTCATCCGGTTAAATTCTATGAGAAAGGCTCTCAGCCGTTGGAATTCGTTTCTTCAAGACAGTGGCTTGTGGATATTATGAATTATAAGGACGAGTTGATTAAGGCCGGTCGTGAAATTAAATGGTATCCGTCGCATATGCAGACTCGTTTTGAAACGTGGGTAGAGGGGTTGAATCAAGATTGGTGTATTTCCCGTCAAAGATTTTTTGGTGTTCCGTTCCCTGTATGGTATCCTGTGGATGAAAAAGGCATAACGGATTATGATCATCCTATTTTTGCGAAAGAGGAACGGTTGCCGATTGATCCGATGGTTGATGTGCCTGAGGGATATACGGAAGATATGCGTGGTAAAGCCGGTGGTTTCGTCGGAGAAAA
>JAFQJY010000118.1 GCA_017414845.1 Alphaproteobacteria bacterium
GCGAATGCCCTTTACGAAAATTATTGCAACACTCGGTCCGAGAACAGATTCTCAAAAAGAGATTCAAAAGTTGGTTCGTTCCGGTGTCAATGTGTTTCGCCTCAATTTCAGTCATGGAACACCTGAACATCATAGAGAGGTTATGAGACGGATTCGTTCGGTTAAAAGTGAACAGCCGATAGGTGTTTTATGTGATTTACAAGGGCCTAAATTACGTGTCGGTTGCTTTGAAAACGGACAGGTTTTTTTAAAGAAAGGTTCTGTTTTTGTCTTGGATATGAAAGAGAAGGCAGGAGATGAACACAGGGTTTGTTTGCCTCATCCTGAGATTTTAAAGGCCGTAAAAAAAGGCTCAGTTCTTTTATTGAACGACGGACAAATTAAATTGCGTGTCGTTCGGGTCGGTGCAGAAAAAATAGAAACAAAAGTAATTATCGGAGGAGTTCTCTCTGATCATAAAGGCGTGAATGTGCCTGATGTGACATTGCCGATTCCTGCGCTGACGGAAAAGGATAGAGTAAATTTAGCCGTTGCGCTGGATATGGGGGCTGATTGGATAGCCCTTTCTTTTGTCCAAAGGGTAGAAGATGTTTTAGAGGCAAAAGCACTTATCGGCGGACGTGCCGGTTTAATGGCTAAAATAGAAAAACCGTCGGCACTTAAAGATTTAAAAGCCATTGTCGGTGTTTGTGATGCCGTGATGGTTGCCCGTGGCGATTTAGGGGTTGAAATGCCGTTGGAACAATTACCGTCACTTCAAAAACATATTGTGGAAGTCTGTCGGAGTTTGGGAAAGCCGGTTGTGATAGCAACACAGATGTTGGAAAGTATGATAACGAATGCGACTCCGACAAGAGCCGAAGTGTCTGATATTGCTTCTGCTGTATATGAGGGGGTGGATTGCCTGATGCTGTCGGCAGAAACAGCTGTAGGTAAGTATCCCGAACGAGCTGTCCAAATGATGCGTAAGACCATAGAAAAAGCCGAGTCGGACAGGTTTTATAAAGCCTTGATACATACACTCAGGAGTACTTCTGACGGCGAAGTGGCAACAGCGATAACGTCGGCAATTGTACCGATGGTACAGGCTCTTAAAAAACCGGCATGCGTTGTGAGTTATTCCGTTTCCGGCACAACGACACTGCGTGTTGCGAGTGAACGTCCGCTTGTTCCGATACTCAATTTGACACAGGATGAAAAAATAATGCGAAAATTGGCTGTGGTTTGGGGTGTGAGATCTGAAAAGGTCGGCGAACTGGAATCCTTTAATGATGTGGGAGAAGTGGCTGAGAGGATACTCAGGAAAACGGGCTTGGCAAAAAGCGGACAGGAGGCTGTTATTACGGCAGGGATACCGTTTGCCAAAAGAGGAAATACAAATATTTTGCATATTTTGACAATAAAATAAAAAAAAGACTTGCAAAGGAAAAATAAATCGGCTATAAGAGAAAAAGTTTTGACGCCCAGATAGCTCAGTCGGTAGAGCAGAAGACTGAAAATCTTCGTGTCGGTGGTTCGATTCCGCCTCTGGGCACCATTAAAAACCGTCCTTGAAAGAGGACGGTTTTTTTGTGTGCGTCAGAGAGTGGAAGCGAGCCACCGTGGTTCGGAATCGGAGTGAAACGGAGATGGACGTCCGAAGGACGGTCCGAGTTTACGAGGATAAATCGGGCGCAAGCCGATTTACAATCCGCCCGGGCACCATTAAAAACCGTCCTTGAGAAAGGACGGTTTTTTGTGTGCGTCAGAGAGTGGAAGCGAGCCACCGTGGTTCGGAGAATAGACTTTTTTGTTTCTAACTACTTTTTGAAAACGGAAAATTGGCAGAAAATTTTATTGATTTATCAAATATAATCTTTTAGAATAAATGTTGTTGAGATAGCCCACATCTCAATACAGGGAGTACAAACCTTGAACCTTATGGGCAAAAAGTTTTCTTTTTGTTATGCAAAAGGAATTTTTGTCGTATGGGCTCACCGATTGGTGGGTGCCGGCGAAATAAGGCTTGCTCGAATAAACCGGGCTACTACTCATAAGGTTCGTAGTTTGTAACATCCACCACTTATTTGGGTGGGCTGAATGGTGTTTGGTGTTGTTTTTGTTTTTTATTATTTTTGTGTTTTATGCATCTCCTGTTTTAGCACATCAGGCAACAGTTCCTGTTATCAGAGTCGTGGATGGAGATACCATATCCGTTTTGCTTTATGGCGAAGAAACAAAGGTCAGATTGGTGGGCGTTGATTGCTACGAAACACGGAGAAATAAGCGTGCCCGCTTTCAAGAGAAAAATTATAATAAAACAATGGAGGAAGTGATTCGTTTAGGGGAAGAATCAAAACAAAAATTACAGGGATTATTGGAAAGAAATAAAGAAATACAAATTGAGTGGGAAGAAAGAGACGGCTTTGGCAGAGTTTTAGGTCATATTTACATAAACCAAATGAATGTGAATGAATATATGCTTAAAAACGGTGGGTGTGAGTTGTTTAAAAAGTGGTAGGATTTGCGCCGATGTTGTTTGCGACAGTCCCGACCGATGCAAGGGATGAATCGTGCTTTAGCCGATTTATATTCCGCCTCTGGTTATCAGATTATTTATGCAGATGTAAAATTTGAAATTCTACGGCTATTTTTCCTTCCTTTTTTGATAAAGACATATTGGGGTAAATTGTCTTGATATAGGGAAGTTGTTGAAAGGTAACGGAAGTTTCGGATAAGATTTTGCTTTTTCTTTCAACAATTTCAAAAGAAGAATAACCCAAGCTTAACCCATATTCTTTTAGAGAAATTTGCGGTCCTGTTGATGTGTCTGTTCCTAAAAATGAAAAAGCGGATAGGTATAAATGACCGTCGGCATTAAGATATATCAGCGCATCGTGCATAATTTTTGTGATATAGCTTCTTCCATCTGGTCCGCCAGAATCATGAACGGTTTTGTTATCTGTAATCGGCATAGGCATAATGGGTGGGTTAGAAATAATAACATCAAATTTTTTATTGATATTTTGAAACATATCGGATTTTAGTACATTTAGTGTATTAAAAAGGTATGTTTTTTTTATATAATTTAACCAATCAAGACATTTGTCATCTATATCAACGGCTGTTATTTCCTTTGCACCAAAAATAAGAGAAAACAGAGATATGATACCCATTTCTCCGCAGCCTAGGTCTAAAATATGCTTCCCTTTTACAACGTTTTTTAAAATGTTTTGAAAAACAAGCCCTGATTTTGGAATATATCCCAAAGGTCCAATGGGGAATTTATATTTTCCATTATTCCAAACAAGAAATTTTTTCTTATGTTTGTCGGTGAGTAGACTAAATCCGTCTACACCGAAAGGATTATACTTTTCCATCGTTTCCATTTTGGGGTCCTCTTTTTGCTAAAACAGAACAAATTTCTTTTGCGAATAACGCATAGGAGCGATCTTTTATTTGTTCCAAACGAACAATCGGGAAGATTATTTCTTTATTTAAACGATAGGGTGTTTCTGCTAAAACAATCATTTTGTTTACGTTAGCAATGGTCTGATTTGTCAGAGAATCTTGAGGGATGTGCTGTGCTCTGATAATACTTTTGACTCGGTTAGATTTAATATCATCCATAGTGATGGTATGTTTTTTATCAACAGAAAAAATAGCGCTTATTTTTTCAGAAAAACTGCGTTCAGAGGGAAGTAAAAAAGCCCCATATTCTTCGTAGGCATAATTTTGCAGAAAATCTTTGCCGAATACGTTGTGTTGAATGCCTCTCTCAAAATCGCACAAACCAATGCTATGTTTGTTTGTGTCAATTATAATATTCCGTGGAGCAAAATCGCCCCAATAGATTTTATTGTCATAGAGGTATTGAAACAGACTATTTGTCGTTTCAACAAATTTTTCTCGGTTTTGTGCTGTTCTTAAACCGATTTCCAAATTGTCGCCAGTAAGGCGTTCCATATAGATTTTTCCGTCTACATAGTCGTATATTTTAGGAAGATGAAAATTAAATTCGTCGCCATTGATTCTAATCGTATGATTCTTTAAGATATGTCGGGCTTCCTCTATCTTTTTTACCTCATTAAAAGAGGATTTTTTAATAATTATATCTCTGCCGTCAATTGATGTTTGGGATATTTTCCCATCAGTTAAGGAGATGACTTGCATAATTTATATTTCCGAATGAAGTAATAAGGTAATGGCTCCCAAGCGATTTGCAAATTCTTTTTGTTTTTGAATAATGTTATTATATAGTTCTTCCGGTTTTATCCACATAACTTCGGAAACCTCTCCATCTTCAAAAACAAAATTCTGGTCGTTCGCAACTTTTATAAGGAAAACGCCTAAAAGTTCTTTGTTTTTTCCTCCTTGGGATACATAACGGATCTCTCCTAATTTGATGACCTTTTGATGATCAATGGTTAAGCCTAGTTCTTCTTTACCCTCTTTAATAACATTATCAATCAATAAATGATTTGGGTTATCTGTTTTTACACAATGTCCGCCGAATGAAACATCCCATTTCCCAGCACTAGTATCTTTTGTAGCAGCTCGTCTCTGAATGAGAATTTCTTTTTTTTCGTTCATAATCCAACACTGAACGGCGGAATGAAGAATGCCGTTTTCATGAACATATTGTCGGTCTTTTAATCCGCAGATATTACCGGCTTCATTTAAAGTATAGATTTCTTCGGACATAACAGGTCTCCTTTTACAAATTTGGCAGAATTATAGCATAAAAATATATTTTGTCAATATTTTTATAAACGCTCTACTGTTTGGAAAATAGAATGATATACTATAAAGCATAAAAAAGAGTTAACAGGGTAAGGTACACGTTCGTATGCTTTTCTCATAAAGTCTCATTGCTTTACGCATAAAAACAATTCGCAGGATTGTTTTTATTTACGCAGTGGATCTGGCGGTAGGATTGCTCGCATACGCTCGTCCCTTCGGGACTGTCCTTCGGACATCATCTCCGTTTCACTCCGATTCCGAACCTTTTACGGTTCTCATCCACCACCGAACGCATAAAAAAACAAGGCTCCCAAAGGAACCTTTGTTTTTTTATGGCTTTGGCGGTAGGATTCGAACCTACGACCGATCGGTTAACAGCCGATAGCTCTACCGCTGAGCTACGCCAGAACAAATTTAAACCATAAATAGCACCGTCTTTTCTCTCTGTCAAGTACTTTTTTATGGAGGCCGGTACCGGAATCGAACCAGTATACAAGGATTTGCAGTCCTCTGCATGAGCCATTCTGCCAACCGGCCATACACATCTTTTTATCAGTTTTTTTGAAAAGGTCAAGTAAAAAATGATATTTTATTCATTTTTTTTTGAAAAAAGAGCAACAACCTCTAAATGAGGGGAGAAAACAAACTGGTCAACAGGGGTTAGTTTTTCTATCTTAAATCCTGAGTTTACAAGGATTCGTGCATCACGACAGAATGTTCCTAAGTGGCAGGAAACCATCACGACTTTTTTTAAATCCGATTCGGCAATTTTTTCGCATTGCTCTCTGGCGCCGGCTCGGGCAGGGTCTAAAATAACGGCATCAAAGGCATTCAGTTCGTCTGCTTCCAAAGGATTTCTGAACAAATCACGATTTTCGCCGTAAATACCACTGTAAGCCAGTGTTTCTACCGATTCGCCGGCACTGTCATAGCCTTTGACTTTTTTTCCGGCTTTTGCCAAAGGTTTTGTAAACGTCCCTAATCCGCAGAACAAATCTGCCACCTTTTTGGCATCTCCGACAGCCTCCATAACAAGACGTATCAGTGTTTCCTCGCCCTCTTTTGACGGTTGCATAAAGGCTCCGCTTGGGAAAGGAAGTTTTGTCGCCTGATACATCGGTTCGCCGTTGAGAACCAGTCGGGCAACATTGTTTTTATTACAAAAATCGGCGATTCGCTCCAATGTTTCCAAAGACGGAGATTTCTTTTTTTGTTCATCTATTTTAATGTCCACGCCCCATTCGGTCATCAAGACAAAAACATCTCCTTGGCTGTTAAAAGTTTTCATAAATTTTGCCAAAGTCGGAATGAAGGCAGATAACTCAGGAAGTAAAACGGCGCACGAATCAATGTCCACGATTTTATGGCTTTGTTTTTCGTTAAATCCGAAATGTCCGTTTGAAAAAGCAAAAGTTGCCCTGCGTCTTGTCGGGGCAGGAATACGAATAAGCGATTCGGGTATGACGGGCAAGGCCTTGTGAGATAAGGCTTCTTTGACAAGGTTTTCTTTATACAGAGTATAAGCATTATCATCCAAATGCTGTAAAGAGCAACCGCCACAACGACCGAAATAGGGACATTTTTCCATTTTTTTCCTTCCTTTTTTACTTTTTTATACCTAAAAACGTCTTTCTTTTCAATAAAAGATTGACGAACGCCGAAAAATTGCTAAACTATATTTCCGAAAGGATGAATTATGGCAGACGAACAGTTAGATCAACGAGTCTCACGACTTGAAAAGTTAAAAAAGTTAGAAGAGATGGGCATCAATGCCTATCCGCATATTTATACACCGACGGAAACGGCAAAATCTTTAAATGAAAAATACGCCGACCTTCAAAACGGAGAGGAAACAAGCGACGTTGTTAAAATTGCCGGTCGTATTAAAGCGATTCGTAATTCCGGTATGTTTATGGATGTTTATGATGAAAGCGGTAAGGTACAGGTGTTTTCTTCTTTGGAAAACCTGCCCGAATCTGAAAAGGCTGTTTTGGCACTTTTGGATTTGGCTGATATGGTCGGTATTGAAGGAACCGTTCGTCGTACGAAACGGGGAGAACTCTCCGTTGCCAGTCAAAAAATTACCGTTTTGGCAAAATCTTTGTTGCCTCTTCCTGATAAATTCCACGGTTTGACGGATACGGATACAAAGTATCGTCAACGGTATCTGGATATGATGACGAATCCGGAAACGACACAGACGCTTATGCGTCGCAGTCAGATTATTACGGCAATTCGTAATTTCTTAAACGGCTTGGGGTTCTTGGAAGTAGAAACACCGATTCTGCATCCGATTTTAGGGGGGGCAAACGCAAAACCGTTTATCACACACCATAATACACTGGATATGGATTTATACTTGCGAATCGCACCGGAACTTTATTTAAAGCGCCTGATTATCGGAGGGATGCCTGCTGTTTATGAAATCGGTCGTAATTTCAGAAACGAGGGAATGGATACACGCCATAATCCTGAGTTTACGATGATGGAACTTTACTGGACATATAAAGACTATAACGATATGATGACACTTCTTGAAAAGATGGTGGAAACGGTCGCTATGGAAGTTTTGGGCACAACGGAAGTTGAGTTTGAAGGCAAAAAAATTGACTTTAAAGGACCATGGCCGAGACGTTCTATGTTGGATTTGGTTAAGGAAGAAACCGGCGTTGACTTTAACTTGATTGACACAAACGAAGAGGCTGTTGCCAAAGCCCGTGAATTACATGTTGAAGTACCGGAGGGGGCTTCCTGGGGAATGGCTGTGTCAATGGTGTTTGAGGAAAAATGCGAACATAAACTGATTCAGCCGACGCACGTGATTGACCATCCGAAAGATATTTCTCCGCTGACAAAAACACACCGTGCCAATAAACGTTTGGTGGAACGGTTTGAAAGTTTCTGTAATACATGGGAGATTTCAAATGCCTATACCGAACTGACGAATCCGCTTGACCAAAGGGAACGTCTGGAAGAACAGGTTAAGGCTCGTGAGGCCGGTTATGATGAGGCTCAAATGTTTGATGCTGATTTTGTGACGGCTTTGGAATACGGAATGCCTCCGACAGGGGGATTGGGTGTCGGTATTGACCGATTGATTATGTTGTTGACAGGTTCGCCTTCCATTCGTGATGTGTTGGCTTTCCCGACAATGCGTAAAAAATAAAATAAGGAGATAAAAATGAAATTTATGGAAAGACCGGAAGTTGAAAAAGCAAAAGATGGCGCTAAGAAATTAGGGTATGAGATTTTGCGTTTTAAGAATCTGAAAGAACCGATTCTCACAATGAAGTTGGCTCAGTTTTTTCGGGCGCATGTACAGGTTATCTATATCGCCGGTTTGGTTGCGTTAGGGTGTGGGTTGTTTGCTGCCGTGTTCGGTTCCGATGATTTTTCGGAATTCTTTGTCAATATCGCCGTTGTCGGTGCGACTTTTGTGATTTTCAGAATGCTTTGCGAATTGCTGAGCGCCTGTGGTAAGGGCAGTTGCGATAAGGTTGAGAAAAAAGAAGAGAAGAAAGAAGAAGTCAAAACCGAATCGGAAACAGTCTCGGAAACTGAAAAAGTTGAAAACGCCGAAAAAACAGAAAAAGTAAAAAAAAGTAAAAAGCGTTAAACCTTTGTTAAGAAATAGAGTGTTATTGTAACTCTGTTATGTGAATTTTTTCATGTGACTCTTATATATAAAGAGGTCCCGTCAGGAAACTGGCGGGACTTTTAAAATATACAGAAAAAGGTGAAGTTCCTTTAAGAAGATTTTTCCATATCTTTAATTATCTTTTTTATCAGATTTTTATAATTTTCAGCAAAAAGTTCGGGCGTATAGTTATCAAAATAGGCTCTTAAACAGACCTTTGATAACTCGGAACGTTTTTCTTTTGACAATTTAAAAAAATCTTGTATTAAACGAACACAGTCGTCTGTGGTGTTATATAATTGAATGGCTTTTGTTTGGTTATAAACAGACTTGTTCCCGCCGGTATCAGAGGCAAGAACGGGAACGCCTGCGGATAAAACTTCAAGCAGGACCAAATCAAAGTAAGTCTGCCGATTCGGAAGGATGAATAAATCAGCAACAGACAGGATGTTGGAAGGATGTGTTCTTCCGACTTCAATCCATTTAGGATGTTCCAAAGGCAAAATATCCGGACTTGGGTTGCCTGCAATTAAAAATGTCACATCATCTCTTTCGGCTAAAACTTTTTGAGCGATGATTTTTAATAAATCATATCCTTTTATTTCATTATGTCTTCCGAGATAAGAAATGATATACGGTGTTGAAATGTTGTATTGCGTACGTAATTGTTCCTTGTTTTTGTTGATTTCAATACGATTTGAACCGGTCGGAATATAATAAAAGGACTTGTTTTTTTTGAGTTCTTCAAAATAGGATACGGATAACGCATAGGGTTCGGTGGCTTCCGGAGAGGGAAATACAAAACTATCTGCCTGTTCAAACGCCTCTTTTTCAAACTTTTTAATATCATTCAAAGAGGTGTGCTTTTTCAATTCTTCATCGGAAGCCTCCCAATATTCATCAGACGGAGCCTGAGGAGAATGAGACATCAAGAGTACTTTTGCCGTCGGATTATGCTTTGCCACATAATTTTTTACCATAGGCACATCCCAAACTCTATGACAAATAATAGTTTTAAAATGATAATGACGTAATTTTAAATAAAAAAACAGAGACAGGCGTTTACTGAACATTTTTGCCAGATTGATACGCAGGCGTAATTTTTTACGATATTTTTTGAACGGAATAAATTTGATAAAGAATTTTAAGATTTGAAACGAATCGGTATAAAATTTTTCTTGGGAAATAATTTTAATATTATCGGAATCTGCGATTCGTTTTTGAAGATTTGCAATATATCCCGACGGTCCTCCGGCACGTATGTCTAATTTGTGGGGGAAAAATATAATATTATCAATATCTGTTTTGCACATAGAATTTACCTTGTTGTTAAATTTGCTGTTCTGCATCCTCATAAGATATTGTATGCAGAAAAAAAGAAAAGGCAATTCTTTTATGTAAGGCGCTTCATCGCATAACAAAAATGCCCTGGTATATATATAAAGTAGATACTTCAAACCTAAAACAGAGAAGGATGACGGGCGATTCTTTATGTGTCTTTTACGATTTTTTATATAAATCAATAAGTTATAATAAATGTGATTCGGATTCGCCTTAAAGAATCGGTTTTTGGGCGTAAAAAAGACTCGATTCTGCCTGATTCGGAGTCTTTTTTTTGACTCAAAACGAGTCTTTTTCTGGGTTTTTTGATGAATTTCGGAGGTGATTTTTCTAAAAAAAGAGGAAACCCTCAAAAAAATCGTTTAAAATTATCATTAAAAAA
>JAFQJY010000119.1 GCA_017414845.1 Alphaproteobacteria bacterium
GACATGTTGTGATATTATAGATAAAAGTAAATGTCCGAACGGGGAGACAATGATCGCTTCTGACGGTTGTGAAATTTGTAAGTGTGAAAGTCCAACTTCTTGTCCCAGTGGGCAAAAACTTGTAAAAAACTATGTGGATGGCGTTGCTTGTGGAGAGGTTTGTTGTGAGGTAAAAGGGTCAGAATTTTCTACAGATGGTTGTGATGTTTTTAATAGCGATTATGATTATAAGGTTGTTGGGGCAATTGAAGGTATATGTTGTGGAGGTTATTCGTATGGAACTTACTGGCTGTGTAATGGTGGTTGTCAAAAAGATAACTGCCAAAGTACTGTACTAGAACAAAATTATTATATTCTTATCAATGGGGAAGCATATTGTGCAAATGAGGAGACTAGTAAGTTTTCATACGAAGGGGAATTATTTCAGACCGATACAACATATTATGAAAATTCTTCAAAATTCTGTTCAAAATGTGAGCGGACAGATGAGAATTGGGAAGGTTGTGATGGTGAAACGCATTGTAAATGTTCTGACGGTGGAAATCCTCGTTACGGAGCAGATTGCTAGAGGAAACACAACTCAACAGCCCTCTGATTTAGAGGGCTTTTTGTTGGCGTTTTTTTTAAGCATTAATTGAAAAAAAACGTTTTTTTGTACAGAAAAAAGCAATAATTTCACGGTGGCTTTAAATGAGCTTATCTATCAGTATGGCAAGAATAGGAAAACTTTTTTTTTTGCTTTTTTAGAAAGTGAAGGCAAAAATTTTATTGGATTTTGAATTTTTTAAAATCAAAAAGTAATAAATAGGGCTTTTATTTATTTTCCTATCTGGTATACTTAGACCTAAAAGGAGAAAAAGGATGTTTTTTGATTTTTTTAAAACGAAGCCGTTTGAAACAGGTTATTTGCCCGAACAAGACGGACATCAGGTTTTTTATCAACAATTCGGAAATCCGAACGGGGAGCCGGTTCTTTATTTTCATGGTGGACCGGGTGGGTCATCAAAGGCAAGTCAAGCAGAAAACTTTGATTTAAAGCGGTTTCGTGTCATTCTTTTTGATCAACGGGGAAGTGGAAAATCATTAGCAAAAGATGCCCTTTATAAAAACACAACAAAAGAAACACTAGAGGATGCTTTGCGACTTTTGGAACACTTAAATATTCAGGGTAAAATTATTGTGTCAGGGGGTTCTTGGGGGTCTTCTTTGGCGTTGATGTTTGCTGAAAATTATTCAGAAAAAATCTCTAAAATCGTGTTGTGTTCCGTATTCCTTGCAAGGGACAGGGATAGAGATTGGTGTAATGTGGATTCTGTTCGTTTTTATCCGGATATTATGGAGGCTCTTCAAAAGCCCGCCGGAAAAGAGGAGGTCGTTTCCTACTATCATAATCTTATCTTTTCTGAGGATGAAGAAAAACAGGAGGAGGCTTTGGCTCTTTACGGACAGGCTGAACGGTTGCTCGGAAAATTAAATCCTGCTTTTAAACCTGCATTTAGAGATGACAAGGCTGTTCAAAAACTTCGGATTTTTATGCACTACGAAAAAAACAAGCATTTTATTGAGGAAAATCATATCTTAAACAATATTCATAAAATAAAATCCGTTCCAATGTTTATTTTCCATAATCGCTTGGATTTTTGTTGCCCTGTTGAACAGGCATGGGAACTTCATAAGAGTTGTCCTAAATCAAAACTTATCGTTGTCCCGGATAAAGGACACGGCAGTGACAGAATGTTTAAAGTAATGAAACGTTTTTTAAAAGAAGAACTTTAAATAGAAAAACTTTCGCCTAAATAAGTCTTGCGAACATTGGCATCTTTAACGATTTCATCCGGAGAACCTTCTTTTAAGACGACGCCATTGGCTAAGATGTAGCCTCTGTCAATAATGCCGAGCGTTTCTCGGACGTTGTGGTCTGTAATTAAAACGCCAAGCCCTCTGTTTTTAAGGTGTCCGACTAAGTCCCGAATTTCACTGACAGAAATCGGATCAATACCGGCTA
>JAFQJY010000120.1 GCA_017414845.1 Alphaproteobacteria bacterium
CCGTCAGTGGAGAATACTACCTGCCCGAACTGGTTCGTCTCGGAAGAAAACACGGTCTGTCCGTCGGTGTTGTTATCGCCAAGGAAACAGAAGTCTTAGGCATCAACACGCCGGAGGAATTAGAGGCCGTCAACGCCCTTATCGCAGAGCAGGAAGCATGAAAAAAATCTATTTTGTTTATGCTTTTATACTTATACTTGTTATTTTAACGGCTGTCATTTTTATGACGCCTGCCGTTACGGACGAATGTTCAGATATGACATTGACATGTATTGAAAAAGCGAGTGTTTTAGACTTTTGGGACAAAATAAAAGAAGGTTTTTTATGTGTTTTCAGCAACATTATTTGCGTTTTTTCTAATATAAAAAATATTTTTTAGAGGATAGGCATCATGAGCGCTTTACTGATAGATCTCGGAGGAACAAATATTCGCTTTTCGTCTGACACTTGTTCTGTGACAGGATTTAAGTGCCGAGAATATAGTTCTTTTTTTGAGGCAGTAGAACATTACCTGTCTGTCAGCAATGAACATTTGCCCCAAACTTTGGTTATGGATATTCCCGGCCCCGTCAATGTCAAGGAGTTTCGTTTTAACAATAATCCGTGGCGATTTACGATTGATGAAATAAAAAACAGACTCGGATTTAAAAACGTCTTTATTGTCAATGATTTTGAAGCAGCAGCCTTAGCCGTTCCTCATTTAAATGAAAATGACATTTACACGGCGCATAGTACACACGCCGATGAAAAATCCCCGATTGTCGTTATGGGTGCAGGAACGGGATTAGGTCAAGCCCTCCTTGTTCCGGACGGAACAGATTGGAAAGTTTTAGGAGCCGAAGGCGGGCATAGTACACTTCCTGCAACAAATGAACAAGAACGGGAACTTATTTCTTATGCCGAGAAAAAATTCGGACATGTTTCGGCTGAGCGATTTGTATCAGGGAAAGGGTTGAGTTTCACTTATGAAGCCCTGTCTGCAATACTGGGAGTAAAAAACGAACCTAAAAAACCCGAAGAAATTACTATTTTAGCAAAAAACGGAGATAAACTCGCATTGGAAGCCTATCATCAGATGTTCTCTTTCTGGGGGACAGTTGCAGGTAATATTGCGCTTTCTTGTGGAGCATTCGGTGGCGTTTATCTGACGGGAGGCATGATACGTCAGAACGGTGTACTGGATATTTTTAAAACCTCTTCGTTTGTTCGCTCTTTTCAGAATAAAGGACGCCGTTTTGACTATATGCATAAAATACCTATTCACGTCATTACAGCTCATGAAACAGCGTTTTTAGGGTTAAAACATATTCTGGAAAAAAATATTGACAGAATTATATAATTTATGTTATATTCCTTGCATTATTTGGATAAGACACAAGGAGAAATTATATGCTTACGGATGAAATCGCTTATTTCTTTAAAAGAGTTTTCGGAAAGACAGATATGAACTCATGGATGGATACTTGGGGACGTATTGACTGGGGAAGTAGCGAACAATACGATTCGAAAAAAATAGAACGTCAGATTCGTTCTATGTTAAGAAGAGGAGCAAATCCTAATGCAACGAATCCAAAAGACAGCAGAAATACACCACTTCATCTTGTCGCCAAACGTCTCAATTGTTCTTCATGCATTGCCCCTTTATTAGAAGCCGGTGCGGAAGTGGATAAAAAAGACGCTCTCGGAAAGACAGCATTATCTTATGCTTATGCCTCTATCCCTGACAATGATAAAATTTACATCCAAATGGCTCGTGTTTCCGTTTGTAAC
>JAFQJY010000121.1 GCA_017414845.1 Alphaproteobacteria bacterium
AAAATCCTGTCTAGCCTCCTCTGCCTCATATAATTCGTCAGCATAATCCTTACCTTCCGTTTCCTCGTCAACAAAAAACTCCTCTTCCACAAATTTAATAAAATCATCCATATTCAACTCTTCTCCTTTTTCAGACTTATTGAGTTGTTTTTGAATAAAGTCTTTTGTCTTCTCGGAAGAAAAAACCAAAAACTGACGCTCCTTTTGAAGTTTTTCCTTACTAAGCCGTTTAGGTTCATGAAATGCCATTGTTCCGTCCAATCCGATCCCCTCTTCAATAAGCGTCTTCATTGATTCGTTGGCTTTGTTATAATAGGACGTTTTCTGCTCACTGGCGCCCATCTGCTTCAAAAGTGCAAGTAACCGTTGCAAAAAACTCACCGGATACTCAGCCCGTACAGGAGAAGTAATCAATAAAAAACAACTCAATAAAATCAGAAAAAATCCTTTTTTCATTATTTATCCTCCTTAGGTTTTTGTTTTATTTTCTCAATCACAGACGGCAATTCGTAAATAGCATAACTTTCAGCAAACTTCGCACTGAGTTTAGCTGATTCATTTAAGCGAGTCATAGCTTGAAGTTGAAGTTCACCCAATCTTTGATATTTTGACTGAAACGTAGAAGCATTAACAACCCGCTTGAACGCTGCTTTAAACCCGTTTTCAACTTCTCCTTCTTCTTCTTTCTCAGTAATGATATATGCTTTTGAAATAGCGTAATTACTAATCATTCCAACGTGTTTCAGGGTATTGTACTCTTTTTTCGTCAATTCATCAACAGCTGCCACAGGTTCTATATTTCTAAACTTTATCGGCGCTTTCAGGTACATTCCCTCCATTTCCGTTGAAACATTC
Organism: Alphaproteobacteria bacterium; assembly: GCA_017414845.1. The sequence continues at coordinate 856 of JAFQJY010000121.1, forward strand.
CATTTTTTAAGACGTTCCAATGCCTTGTCTTTTGTTCTGGGAACAACCATTTGTTCCAAAATCCAATCATGTAATTTCTGACGAGCTTCAGCAATTTTTGTACTTGTTTGTTCCTCTTTTTCCTTTCGAGTTTTCCCGCTTTCCTCTGTATCATCCTCTTCATCTTCAAGGAGGCCTTGTATCATATCCACGAGTTCCGTATCCATTAAATCAGCCATTAAAGCCGCATCTTCTTCCGCTTCATTTCCATCTTCTGCTCTCATCAGTCCCATTCGTGTCAACAAAAACGGAACGTAATCCTCTTTAATAATCTGATTCTCAACTTTTGGAAGACTGGACGTAAGTGTTCCCATTTCCCCGAACAAATCTAGCGCCCCGTTCATATGTTTAGAAACAGGACAGCCACAATAACTTCCCCACCTCGGACAATAGGGACAATATTTAGGATGACACTTACAATCACACACAATTCCGCTCCCGTTAAGTTCTTTATATGCATACTTCAAGTAATACCCCTCTGTTTCCAAAGACTTCGTCCCATTTCCGGTTGCAGATGTATCAGACGGGTCATTGACGGCATAACAATCCGAAACACTCAAAAAAAGAACGGATATTACAAAAAAAAGAAATTTAAAAATCATTGCTCTGCCCCCTTTCACTCTTTTTTTGCTTGATATCTTCTGACACGCTCACTGTCTTGTATAGTGGCCAGAGTTCCCGTTGCCAGGAGAGATAAATTGGATGCTGAACGAATGTTAGACATATTTATTTGAGACATCAATCCCAAAATTGCCCACGTATTCTTACGAAACCTGTCCATTAAATCTTCTGATGCTTCCAAATCCTGCCGAAACGGCGTTAAAATAACCTCATCAAAATCTGCCAGACGGTACTGAGCCAATAAACCGATAGCGTATGCATCGGCAGCAGCACTGATATAGGCATTTTGTATCATTTCACGACGTTCATTCTGTGCAGAAACATTACTGGCTTGCAACAAAGTTTCTTCATTCGTAATTTTTATCGGAATTAAAACTTCCCTGGTAAACGTTCTGGCCTTCTCTACGATATCCTCATCGTTATACTGAATATTTCCATCACTATCAACAACTTCGTATTCCTCCATTTTATCCTTCAATTTTTTTGTCAAAAGAGGTTTTGCCCACTCCTGCAACTCTTCAATAGGAATAATTGTCATTTCAAGTTCAATATCCCGATTTCTCTTTTTTCTGGGCTTAGGCTCTTTTTTATTTCCCCATCCACTAAAAAAGCCACTGTTTCCCTGTTGCGTCGTATCTTCAATTTCCGGTGCAGTTTCAATATTGATAACCGCATGTAATTCCTTAATAATAAAATCTATCTCCCTTAGCAAACGGGCAGCGCTGACACTATTTTCTCTACTCTTTATCTGCTGTATCAAAACGGCGGGATCCGTTATGTTACACCCGCTCGTTACGGCAGCCTTGGCTACATGCGTCAAGGACATCAAGCAAACAATCCAAAGAATTCCTCTAAATAAATGTAACTTTTTCATTTTAGAATTCCCCCCCTTCTTCACCGTCCTTATAGAAAAGATTATCTTCCTCTCCCCTTTCATGGAAATCCATCGGCTGTTTATCCAAAATAGAGGATGCTTGAACTCGTGTTGCGGAAACACTTAAAATATTATCCAAATTGATTTGAGAGAACAAGGCCAAAATAATCCAAGTGTTCTTTTTAATTCTCTGTTGCAAATCCTCCGAAGTTTCCAATTCCTCTTTAAAAGGAAGTAAAATACTTTGATTAAAATTTGCCATTTGATATTGCGACGTAATGGAAAGTGAATAGGCATCTGCTACCGCATTTTTAAGAACTTCAAGCCTTAAATTATTCATAGCATCCAATTTCTCTTTTGTTACCTTTTCTCCTTCAAGAGGAACATAATCATTACCCTTTGTCTTAAAAGGAAGTAACTCAGTCATTACAAAATCTCTGACCTTTTTAATCTGTGAATCACTCTCTTTCAAGTTACCGTCCCCATCCAAGACATCTGCCTCTTCCAACGCATCCTGTAAATCCTCGGATAGAATAGGTTTTGCCCATTTTTTCAAAACCTCACCATAAATAACACCGAATTGCATCTCACCGTAATCCGTTTCACTTTCCGTGTACTCAGATTCTGTTTCTTCTTCGGAGGGATCACCGACGGCACGATAAAACTCCCGAATGCTTTTAGCTAAATTTTTGAGGTAACTTTTAACGGAAGCGCCTGCCTGTACTTTTTTAATTTCTTTCATGACCTTTTTACTGTCAGCAACCTTAGTATATGCAACAGCATCACTCATACACGCCAAAGCACAAAAAAACAAAAACAATGGAACGACAAAACGCTTTTTCATGTCTTTTTCTCCTCTTTCCTTTTAGATTTTACTCCCTTTTTTAGCCTTTGTAAAGAACTTTTTTCATTTTATCGTATGACACCTTTCTTTTTACCTGCTTTTAATTGCGAAGCTCTCAGTGTGTTTTGCAAAAGCATGGCAATTGTCATCGGGCCGACACCTCCGGGAACAGGTGTCACATAAGAGGCTTTTTCCATCATTTCCAAAAATAAAATATCACCGACAATTTTTCCGTCAGAAAGTCTGTTTATCCCCACATCAATTACAACTGCTCCCTCTTTGATATCCTCTCCTTTTATGAGTCCCGGCTTTCCGACGGCAGCGACAAGAATATCTGCTTGCCGACAAAGTTCGGAAAGATTTTTTGTTCTGGAATGTGCTTGCGTTACCGTACAGTTTTCTCTTAAAAGAAGTGTTGTAAGAGGACGTCCCACCAATGCAGAACGACCGACAACAACGGCGTGAAGCCCTTCCGGATGAGGAATAGCCTCTTTAAGCAAACGCATACATCCGAGTGGCGTACAGGGAACAAAAGCAGGCTTTCCGACAACCAAATTCCCGACATTCATCGGATGAAGTCCGTCAACATCTTTCAAAGGAGAAATTCTTTCCGTCAGAACGGATGTTTCAATATGTGGAGGAACAGGTAACTGAACTAAAATACCGTCAATTTCCTCACGTTCATTTAAGGCATCAATTAAATCCAGTACTTGTCCTTGCCCCGTACTGGCCGGCAAATGATATTCTTCAACATCAATACCGACTTCCTGAGCCATTTTTTTCTTATTTCGTACATAGATTTGACTGGCAGGATGATCACCGACCAACACAACGGCCAACCGAGGTGTTATACCGCTTTTTTTAATTTCTTCTGCGATTTCTGCCCGTACCTGAGCAGCGATTTTTTTACCGTCTAAAATTTTTGTTTCCACCATAATTCAATCTCCCGTTCTTTTTGTTCATCTGTTTCTATACGTATCAGTTTACACCGAGAAGTTTCTCCTGTCACGATAAAAATAGAACTTTTTTTAATATCCAGTTCTTTTGCCAAAAAACTAATCAGCGCCGTATTGGCTTTACCATCAACGGCAGGCGCCCGAAGAGCCACTTTCAGATGTGTCCCGTTCCAAACATCACAAAACCCCTCTTTCTTAGCACCGGGTTGGACACGAAGTGCCAGCATGACAGCCATTCAATTCCTCCCATTTTTTTGCCATTAAACAGAAACCTTCCACAGAAACCTCTTCGGCACGAGCCGTTTCAGACACGCCTGCGACCTCACATAAAAGAGATGGATTTCCGAGTTTTTTTAAACTTCCTCTGAGCATTTTACGACGTTGTCCGAATGCAACAGCCGTCACTTTTTCCATCGCATTGAAAGAAACATTAAACGGCTTTTCTTTTGGTGTCAGGCTTAAAAAAGTAGAAGTCACTTTCGGCGCCGGTGTAAATATGGCAGGATTTAAATTCATCAAAATATCTACATCACACAACCATTGCGTCAAAACCGACAAACGTCCGTAAGCCTTATCATGAGGTTGTGCCACCAATCTGTCGGCTACTTCTTTTTGAAACATCAGAGAAAGCCTTGAAAATCTGCTGATTTGTTTAAGCCATTTTACAAATAAAACCGTAGAAATGTTGTACGGTAAATTAGACGCCAACACAATTTTTTCCCCCATAGAAGTCTCGTCAAATTTCAGAGCATCTTCTTCCAAAATCGTCAATCTGTTCGGAAAATCCGAAGATAATTCCTGTAAGGCCTCTACACAACGCCTGTCTTTTTCAACAACCGTTAAATCTGCCTTTGAATTTTTAAGAAGCGCTTGTGTTAAACCACCGGGACCGGGTCCTATTTCAAGAATTTTTTGAGGATTCTTATCTGACACGGCAAATCGGGCTAACTTATCCAAAATCTGCGTATCCAAAATAAAATTTTGGCCGAGTGCTTTATTGGCAGAAAGTCCGTATTTACGAATAATCTCTTTTAAAACATACATCAGCGTCTTTCCACTACGGCTTTTTTTACAAACTCATCTAAAATTCGTGCAGAAATTTCTTCCATTTTTTCAGACAAAATCTGCATTTTAATTTCTTCTTTTGATGGCAAAACGGAAATTGTTTTCTCATCACATTTCATAAGATACAGGACAAACCCCTGAGCATCTATCGGACCGACAATTTTGTTTTTCTCAGTTGTATTCAGAATACCTTTTAAATCTTCCGGCATTCTGGAAACGACCATATCGCCGAGATTACCGGAACCGTTCATTCCTTTTTCTGTTGCCAATTTTGTAAAAGCATCACAGGAATTTCCGACCATTTGAATTGTCGTTTGTAAAGAAGAATGCTCTTTTTCGGGTATCAGCATCTGACTGATATTCCACACCTCAACATCAGTTGAATCAAGAGGCGTTCTGATATCTCTTAAAAGCATCAAATAGTACCCCTTTTCTCCCTCTATCGGCTTAGAAAGTTGTCCGGGTTTCATCAACTTTAAAACATCTTCAACGGCTTTATCCAAATCACCGAAAGGAACCCATCCCATATCGCCACCCATTGAGGCAGTTTTACCTTGGGAAGCCTCTTTTGCAATCTCCGGAAAACTTTCTCCGGCAACGATACGTCCGAAT
>JAFQJY010000122.1 GCA_017414845.1 Alphaproteobacteria bacterium
GCTCTTCTATCGTCTTGACAGCATGCATGACCGTTGTATGATCCCGCCCGAAGCCAAGTCCGATGTCCGGCAGAGATTTCGTCGTCATTGTTTTGGCCAAATACATGGCAACCTGTCTCGGACGAGCAATCTTTCTGTCCCTGCGCACGGATTTTAAATCCGATAAGTTGATGTTAAAATAATCAGCCGTGTGTTTTTGTATTTCGGCCATTGTTACCTCTTTTTGATACGACTCCATTAAATCTCTCAGAATCATTTGCGTCGTAGAAAGTGTAATCGGCGTTCCGAGAAGTTGTGCCGACGCAACAACCTTACGTAAAGCCCCTTCCAATTCACGTACGTTCGTCGTAATTTTTTCAGATAAAAATTCAATCACGTCAAACGGAACCTGAACGCCCATTTGCTGTGCTTTAACTTCCAAAATTCCTAAACGCATCTCATAGGTCGTCGGTAAAATATCAACCACAAGCCCCTGTGCGATTCGGCTTCTCAGCCTCTCTTCAAGCCCCTGTAAAGCCAACGGCGTTGAATCCGAACACATAATAATCTGCTTACCTTGTTCAATCAGTGCATTAAACGTATGGAAAAATTCTTCCTGCGTTCCGTGCTTTCCGCAAATAAACTGAACGTCATCAATAATTAAAACATCTACATTCCTGAATAATTCACGAAAAGAAATCGTATCATCTTTTTTAAGTGACTGTACAAACTGATACATGAATTTTTCGGCAGAAACATACAGAATCCTCTTTTCCGGAAAATTCTTCCTGATATCCCATGCCATCGCATGCATCAGGTGTGTTTTCCCCTGCCCGACGGAACTGTACACATAAAGCGGATTGAGACTCCCGTCTAACATACCGGAGACACGTTTGGCAACGGCAACGGCAAACTCGTTGGATTTACCCACAATATAATTATCAAACGTAAAATCAGGATCTAACCCCGTTTCCGATAAATCATAAGAAACGGCAGGCGTTTCATTTAAATTGACGGACGACTTAAATGTATCCGCTTTTTCATCCGCACTGCACACAGGATCCGTTACAGGTGTTTTTGTCCGTATCAAAACTTTTTCCAACTGAGGATTTTCATTTTGCCATAACGAACAAATAAGCCTGTCATAAGATTTTGCTTGAATCCACTCCTGCATAAAACGAGTCGGCACAGATAAACAAACCTCTCCCTCAGAGGTCATCTGAGGCGTAATCTCCGACAACCAGCCGTTAAGAACGGTATCCGATGACTCATCCATAATTTTGCGACAGACATTCTGCCACTGAGCCACTAAAGACGTATTTATTTCATTGCTCATTTATAATTCCCTTTAAAAGTAATAAGATCCGTTCAAAAACACTTTTTACGAGTCGGCGACTCCATCTCGAACTGAACTCATTGTATAAAAAAACACTCCTTAAAAACAAGGATTCTTTTTGCCGATTTTGTAATTAAATTGCTTGACCCAAGATATAGAAAAGTGAATCTATATCTTGTAAAAACAGTTTTAATTACTTGAAAAATAACAATAAATAAAATGATATGAAAAAAAATTCATCTGACCTGACGACTCGGTGCGACTCCACTGATTCCCTTGATGGAATCGTTTAAAAAGTTATTGAAGGAGTCTTTAAAAAAAATACTTTTTTTCATTCGTTTTATTTTTTATTTTTCCCTTATCATAACGTGTAAAAAGAACCGTCATGATAAAAAAAAGACCCGTCTGCGTGAACAGAACGAGTCGTTTTTTTTAATTTCCAAATGTCCGTTTTTCTCTCTTTCTTTTTAATCACTATTTTAATGGCTCACACTTTTTTCAAACAAGTTTGTTCGGCGCACAACCTTGCGAACCTGTCGGTTGAGCCGAATTATTTACATCTGCCTGCTCACGCAGGTGGTTTTACATTCCATATACAGATATCCACGGGTGAACCCGTAGTTCTATTAAGAATAGTTTGACCACACTCGTTGGCGTGAATACGGTATCTGATAATACCTTTGCATTCTGCCCTGAGTAAACTCGGAGTTTTCTGTAAAGCATATAATAAAAAAAGAGGATAAAAATCCTCTTTAATTCTAAAAATAACGACACATAAAAAAAGAAGGAACAGATTTCTCCGTTCCTTCCTTTTTTTTATAAAAGTATCGGTGTAGCACACACCGCTCCCCGTTACGCCATTGCTTTAATCCGCGCAGACAAACGAGAAGTCTTCCGAGAAGCCGTTCCACTTTTCATAACGCCTTTGCCGGCAGCTTTTGCCAAAGCCGACTCAGCCATTTTAAACTCAGCCTGTGCACAAGCCTTGTCCCCTGTGGCGACAGCCTTCTCAACTTTTTTCACCTGTGTCCGAACACTGTTTAAATAAGAAGCGTTGAACGCAGCTGCTTTTTCATTTCTTTTAATTCTTGTTTTTGCCGAAATATGATTGGCCATTTTACATTCCTTATATCAATTAGTTATAGTTATCCCCGTTGACTGACGAATCTTATACACCAAAAAAAGAAAAAAGTCAAGCGTTTTTTTATAAAAAATTATTTTTTTTACATTTTAATTGGATTTGAGTTCAAAACGAACCGTTGTTTTCCCTTTTAAGGTATGTGTTTCTATGGATAAAGTTTCATTTTCACGAACAAATTCTTTGCCGGTACATTTCCATCCCAACTGAGGGAGCGAATCGGCATAAAACTGTTTAACTTCTTTCGGAGAAAGTGTCTCAGCATAGGCTGTTGTCTGGACGATTCGCCCTTCCGGCGCATCAAAGGTCATATCCATATCAGGCAGATGAACCAATCCTTCCATCAAAGGAACATCTTCCGAGCCGGCAACATAAACCGTCTGAGCAGAAACGGAAAAAATCCAGAAACTTAAAATAAATATCAGTTTTTTCATTTGGATGGCATCGGTGCTTCTTCTAAATCAGACTCGGAAAAAATAGGCTCATTTTTACCGGCACGGGTTGTCCTGTGTCCCGTTTTATGAAGTGTTGCCGAATTTTTAGCCGTTGTTTCCGGAGTCGCCACGACAGGTTGTTCGCTCGGCATTTCACCCTCCACAGGCGTTTCTCCGTCCATACGAATTTCTCCATAGAGTGTCAAATCCAAAATTTCTTTACGAAGTCTTGTAATTTCAGCCTCTGCATTTCTGATTTTTTCATCATCTTCGGCAGACTGTTTTTCACTCATCTGATTGAACATTTGGATTGTTTCATTGAGGAATGCCGTAGATTTATCCATATCTTCCACCGTTAAAAACTGCTCAATGTTCACAGCCAATTCATCGGCCTCCTGATGCCCTTTCAGAGCGGCAAGAGATGCCCATTTATAGGCGGCTAAATCACTTTTGGGAAGTCCGATTCCCCGATGATACATCCATGCAACACGATACTGTGCATCCACATTTCCGAGAAATGCCGACGCCATCATACAATACCCTGCACCTTGCTGAATATAGCCCGTTTCATTCAAAAAACGCATACCGAGGTCATACAGTTCATCCGGATCAAATGTCGAATCGCATTCCGTCGGTACGAACATTTCTTTTCCCGTATCGTCAAAGCCCCAAAAAACCTCTTGCGCCCGAGCAGAAAAACTCACACACAAAGCCAGTAAGCAGAAAATTATTTTTTTAAGCATGGTCACCTCAAACTTTTTTCTTGTATAGAATAGACTATTTCTTTATAAATTAAAAGATAATCCATTTACTTTTAACATAAAGTTAATTTTTGTTGAAAATAATGTAATGAGTTTGAAACAGTCAAGGGAATATAAAAATGAAGAAAAAAGCGCTTTTCAAAAAACCGACCGCCGATGAAATGGCAGCCATGATTGAATGGCATATGAAATATACTTTGTGCAAGCAAATGTCCGAGGCGTCCAAGGAACACCTTTTCACGGCATTAGCACTTGCTGTCAGGGATTTATGTGTCAATCAGATGTTTTCTACGGCAGAAAGGCATTCCAAAAAAGACCCCAAACGTGTCTACTATCTCTCTTTGGAGTACCTTATCGGACGGCTTTTGGAAAACAATCTTCACAATTTCGGATTATATGAACTTATCGGAAAAATTAAATTGGATAATCCGATTCCCTTGAAAGACGTGATTGATTCCGAATATGATCCGGCACTCGGTAACGGTGGTCTCGGTCGTTTGGCAGCCTGTTTTTTAGATTCTATTGCAACACTCGGACTGCCGGGATACGGTTATGGTATCAACTATTCTTTCGGACTGTTCCGTCAACGTTTTGAAAACGGCTATCAGAAAGAAAGCGCCGATTCGTGGTTGGAAAGAGCCTCTCCGTGGTTGATTGAACGCTCGGACAGAGCCTGTTACGTCCCGATGCGTGGGCGTATTGTTTGGGATGACAAAGACGGTGTCAGCACACCTCGTTGGGTGGATATCAGTCATATTATGGGGATTCCCAGTGATATGCCGATTGTCGGGTTTAAAGGAGAAACCGTCAACTATCTGCGTCTGTTCTCTGCCCGTTCAACGACAACATTGGATTTACAGACATTTAATTCCGGCGGTTATATTGATGCCGTGGAACAAAACATTCGTATTGAAACGATTTCAAAGGTACTTTATCCCTCCGACTCGTTTGAAGCCGGTCGTGAACTCCGTTTAATACAACAGTATTTCTTTGTTGCCTGTGCCATCAACGATATTTTAAGACGATTCTCGGAAGATCACGAAGATTTAAGAGAACTGCCCGAAAAAGTCGTTATTCAACTCAATGACACCCATCCGACTTTGGCAATCGCCGAATTGATGCGTATTTTAATAGATGTTCACGGTTTTGATTTTGAAGAAGCTTTTGATATTACGTCCAGAACAATGGCTTACACCAATCACACTTTGTTGCCGGAAGCGTTGGAAAAATGGCCTGTTTCTTTGTTTGAAAAAGATTTACCCCGTCATTTGCTGATTATCTATGACATCAATGAATGGCTGATGAAAAAAGTCAGAGAACGTTTCCCCGGTGATGTCGGCAAACTCAATCGGATGAGTATTATTGAAGAAGATTACGAGAAAAAAGTCCGTATGGCAAATTTAGCCATTACCGGTTGTTTTTCCGTCAACGGTGTGGCAGCACTTCACTCTGAACTGATAAAAACCAATTTAGTTCCTGATTTTTATGAAATGTGGCCGGAAAGATTTAACAATAAAACAAACGGTGTCACACCCAGACGTTGGCTTTTGGATTGTAATACGGAACTGGCCAATCTGATTTCGTCCCGAATCGGTGATGACTGGTTGACGGATTTGACACATTTAAGAAAACTGGAAGCCTTTGTGGATGATAAAAATTTCCTCAATGATTTTATGACCGTAAAGAAAATGGCAAAACAGCGTCTGTCTGATTTCATCTTGAAAACAACAGGCGTTGTTACGGATCCGACCTCTCTTTTTGATGTGCAGGTCAAACGTATTCACGAGTATAAACGGCAACTTTTAAATGCGCTTCATATCATTTACGAATACTTACGTATTACGGAAGACGGTTATGTTCTGCCGACAAAGAAAACCTATATTTTCGGCGGAAAAGCAGCGCCTGAGTACACAACGGCAAAATTGATTATTAAACTGATCAATAATATCGCTCGTGTTGTCAATCATGACCCGAGAGCCGCCGAGCAAATGCGTGTTGTCTTTATTCCTGATTACAAAGTATCCGTCGCAGAAATGATATTCCCGGGTTCTGATGTATCGGAGCAAATTTCTACGGCCGGTTTTGAAGCCTCCGGAACAGGCAATATGAAGTTTATGATGAACGGTGCTTTAACACTCGGAACACTGGACGGCGCCAACGTGGAAATCAGGCAGGAAGTCGGTGAAGAAAACTTCTATCTGTTCGGGCTGACGGCCGATGAAGTTCACACACGTCATCGGGACGGTTCGCATAAGCCGTGGGATTACTATAATAACGACAGTCGTATCAAACGGGTTATGGATGCCTTGACATCCAGTCTGTTCTGTGATGATGTGCCAGGACTGTTTAATCCTTTGTTCCAGAATATTATGTTTAATGACTTCTATATGGTTTTGGCAGACTTTGACAGTTATGTCAAAACACAGGAACAAATTGCAAAAGACTATACAAATCCGATGGCATGGGCCAGAAAAGCGCTTTTAAATGTTGCCAGAAGCGGTAAATTTTCTTCTGACAGAACCATCACCGAGTATGCAAACGACATTTGGCATGTCAAACCGACACTTTAAGGGAAAAAGATGGAAAAAGAAATTTTACGTTTTTACGGTCGCAGGCACGGTAAAAGTTTAAAACCGTCTCGGGTGTTTTTGATGGAGAATCTGCTTCCTGAAATTGCCGTTTCAAAACCGACAACGGAAAACTTTGATTTTGAAACACTCTTTGATTTTAAACCGAAAGAGGTATGGCTTGAAGTCGGTTTCGGCGGTGGAGAACACTTGGCTGAACAGGCACTTCGTCATCCGGATATTGCTTTTGTCGGTGCAGAGCCTTTTATGAACGGCGTTGCTTCTCTTTTAACACATATCAACGGTTCTCATGATGTTCCTTTCAAAGAGGAAAACCCGCTGATAGAAGAAAGGCGTGCCGATAATGTCCGTATTTGGCCGGAAGATATCCGACAACTTTTTCCGCTGACGAAAGAGAAAAGTTTTGACCGAATTTTTGTTCTTTATCCTGACCCATGGCCGAAAAGCCGTCATGAGAATCGCCGTTTTTTAGTCAAAGAAAACCTGAAAGAATTGTACAGGCTTTTAAAAGATGACGGGCAGTTGCGTGTAGCAACAGATGTGGAAGGTTATGCCTTGTGGGCGATGGAAGAAATTGAAGGAAGCGGTTTATTTCATCAGACGAATCCGGACTTGCATAAAGCCCCTGACGATTGGGTGCCGACTCGTTATGAACAAAAGGGATTAAAAGCAGGTCGTACACCCTTCTATCTTTCGTACAGAAAGAACCTTGACGAAAAGAGATAAAAAGGTTATATTGTTTTCATAGGAAGGAGACCTTTTATGGAATATCAGGTTCAACAAGAAGCCACCGGTCCCGTCATTCAGATGAAAGGACCTTTTACAATCAGAGATCACGATCGTTTTTTTGAAATTGTTTCTTTGATTAAAACGGCGACAGATAAAAAAATCACATTTGATTTAAGCGGATGTACGATGATTGACAGTGCGGCACTGGGTATGTTTGTCATTGCCAGTGATGAAGCCTCTGTCAAAGACATATCCCTTTTTATAAGAGGGGCTTACGGCAAAGTTAAAGATATTATGCTGTCTGTTTTATTTGATAATTTTTATACCTTTGAGGACTGATGAACGTTCACGCCAGTTGTATTGCCATTGACGGTCAGGGAGTTCTTCTGTGGGGAGAATGTGGCGTCGGGAAAAGCGACCTTGCGCTTCGGATGATAGAAAAAGGCGCAATTCTTGTTGCTGACGATTATCCTGTACTGGAAGAAAAAGACGGTATTCTTTATGCCTCTTGTCCCGAAAGTATTCAGGGAAAACTGGAAATCAGAGGACTGGGCATTTTTGAATTTCCGTTTATGGAAAAAGTTCCTGTTCGGCTGTTAGTGGATTTATCTCCCGAAAAAGAAATTGAACGTTTTCCTCTTGAAAAAACACCTCTGCCGGAAGAGTTTCCTTTTGATGTAGCATGTGTTCGTTTACGTTCTTTTGAAGCCTCTACACCGATGAAAATTAAAACTTACCTTGCTTTTTTACTTGAAAAAAATAAAAAAACAGAATAAAACTAATACAACAGAGGTTAAAAATTATGATTGGAATTGTGGTTGTTACCCACGGAAATATTGCTGACGAAATGATAAAAGCGATGGAACATATCGTCGGTACACAACAGCAGGTTGCCGGTGTCAGTATGTCAACTTGCGACGATATGGAATTAAAAAGACAGGAAATTGCCGACAAAGTCAAAGAAACAAACTCCGGTGACGGTGTTGTTATTGTTACGGATATGTTTGGCGGGACACCGTCTAATTTAGCGATTTCCGTTATGGAACAGGCGCCTGTGGAAGTCATTGCCGGTCTTAATCTCCCTCTTTTAGTCAAATTGACACGAGAAAGATACAAACCTCTTAAAGAGGCTGTTGCCGAAGCCGCCGAAGCCGGAAGAAAATATATCAACATTGCATCGGAGTTACTTTTATAATGTGTACGAACAGTTTAACTTTTACACTGACTATTCAAAATAAAAAAGGCTTACATGCCCGTGCCGCTTCTCTTTTTGTCAAAGAGGCAGATAAGTTTCTTTCTACCGTTTGGGTGGAAAAAGATAAACAGAAAGTATCCGGTCGTTCCATTATGGGTCTGATGATGTTGGCTGCCTCCAAAGGAACTGAAATCACCGTAACCGTAGAGGGTACGGATGCGCCTCGTATGAAACAGGCTTTGACAAATCTCGTAGACGATAAATTTTACGAAAAAGAATAAAAAAATCTTTTCAAAATCTTTTTAAAAACCTATATTGATACAAGAGGAAAGAAATGCTGACTTTTGTATGGTCTTTTATTGCTGTTTTGTTACCGATACCTTTTGCGTTGTTTTTGATGAAGAAAAAATCAACGGAGCCGAAGGTAGCGACGGCTCTTTATGTCCCTTTCTTTAAAGAATTAAAAAAAGAATGCCAAACAATTCAAAGTCATATTTCTTTTTGGAGTGCCCTTTTTTTCTTTTTAAGTTGGATAGCCTTATGTCTTTCCGGTATGCGTCCTGTTTTTATCGGAGAACCTGTTTCTACGCAGGCACGACAAAGACAACTGATGCTTGTTCTTGATGTATCCGGTTCTATGGAAGAAGATGATTTTCTTTTAAAAAACAGACGTATTTCAAGAATGAATATGGTCAAACTTCTCTCAGATGATTTCCTAAAAAAAAGAAAAGGCGATGCTGTCGGTTTAACTCTTTTCGGCAGTGAACCTTATGTTTATATTCCTCTGACGGCAGATGTGGATACAGCCTCTCAAATGCTTTCGGAACTGGATGTCGGTATGGCAGGCGACCAAACGGCTATCGGCGACGCATTAGGACTTGCCGTTCAGACAATGAAAAACATTAAAAATGAGTCAAAAGTCATTGTTTTTATGTCTGACGGAAATGCCAACGCCGGCGGACTTTCTCCTGAACAAAGTCTTGAAATGGCTAAAAAAGACGGTATCAGGGTTTATACAATCGGTATCGGCAGTCTTCCCTATACCGTCAATACTTTTTTCGGAAGAAGACAAGTCAATCCCGCATCCGGACTTGATGAAAAAACACTCCGAAAAATTGCCGAATATACAGGTGGGAAGTATTTTAGAGCAACAACGACTGCCGATATGCAGAAAATTTATGACGAAATTGATAAACTTGAACCGATAGATACGGAAACAAATATCATCTATCCGACGAAAGAACTTTATTATTACCCGCTTTTACTGGCTTTAATTTTAGGATTTATCGGTTTTTACATAAGGGAGGAAGTATGATTTTTCTACGTCCGTGGTATCTTCTTTTTCTGCTGGTACCTGTTTTTTTCTTTTTCATATCAGGAAAAAGAGAAGGCGTTTCTTCTGGCTGGAAAAAGGCGTGCGACCCTGACTTACTGCCTTATCTTTTGAAAAATATAGAGGGAAGTGAAAACCGTTTTTTAAAAAAATACCTTGCCCTTTTATGGTGTGTTTTAAGTATAGCCATGGCAGGACCGACACTCCCCAAAATGCCCGTTAAAACGGCAACGCCGTCACAAGGTATTGTCGTTGTTTTGGATATGTCTCCGGCAATGGATAAACAAATGCTTTTTCAGACAACACTTAAATTGAAAGACCTTTTAAAACAAAATAAAGATCCTGTCGGATTTGTTTTGACGGACGAAAAGGCTTATACCGTCGTACCGGTTGCCAAAGATAATAAAATTATGGAGAACACATTAAATGAACTTTCCGAAAAAGTAATGCCTTCCGTTGGCAGTGCTCCTGAGAAAGGTATTTTAAAAGCACAGGAACTTTTAAAAAACGCCGATTATGCACAAGGAAAAATTTTACTAATAACCGGTGGTGTCAGTGAAAACTTTAAAATGCCTGAAACAGAATATCCCGTTTGGGTTTTAGGTATAGGACAAAACGAGGCTCATCCTGTCCTGTTACCGAACGGTCAATTTTGGTTAAAAGCAGATAAAAAACCGTTACAATTTTCCTTAAATCCGAATAAGTTTAAAGGAAAGGCAACTTATCTCTATCCGACTTTGGATGATAATGATATTCAAAGTTTTTTAAAAACGCCCGTTTACGGAGAAATATCTGCCGAAGAACAGGAAATTGACACTTCTTTTGATTTTGGCGGTATTATTGTGGCCTTATGTCTGCCTTTTTTCATTCCTCTGTTCAGACGAGGTGTTCTTATCGGATTATTTTTACTTCTTTTTATTCCTCATTCTGCAGAGGCTATTCCTTTTAAAAGGGGAGAACAACTCTTTTTTGAAAAAAATAATCAGGCTGAACAGGCTTTTGAAAAAGGCGACTATAAAACAGCCGAAAAATTATTTCGTGAAACACAAAATTACTATAATCTCGGTAATACGTTGGCACATTTGGGACGATATGAAGAAGCTATTCAATCTTATGAAAAAGCCCTGTCGGAAAATCCTGAAAATCAAGATGCTCAATTTAATCTCAACTATCTGAAAGAGGCCCTGAAACAGCAACAAAACCAAGAAAAACATCACGAAAAAGAACAACAGAAACAAGAGCAACAGGAACAAAATCAGCAAAACGACGAGCAACAATCTCCTCAGGAAAATGAGCAGAATTCTCAGGAAGAAAATCAAAAAGAAAACGAACAACAGGAACAACAAGAACGGCAAGAACAAAACGACGAACGGCAAAAAGATACTCACTCGGAAGAAACCGACCTTCAAAATTCATCCGAAAAACAAATTGAAGAACAGGAAACAGAACATCAAGAAACCACAAACGATAAAGAACTTTCTGCTGAAAATATGGAAGATGAAACAGAGGGTGAACCTCTTTCTGCCGAGGAAAAATGGCTTAAAAAAATTCAAAAAAACAACGGACGTATTTTAAAATATCGTCTTAAAAAACAATATATGGAGCAACAATGATGAAAAAATTATGTATTCTTTTTTGTTTTCTTTTTTCAATATCCGCCAACGCAAAACTGACGGCAGAATTATCACCGAAAGCCATCACGGAGGGACAAAGTGTTGACCTGATTTTATCGTCGGATGAACCTCTGGCAGGCAGTCCTGATTTTTCTCCTCTGACGGCAGATTTTTCACTCGGGGCACAAGGACAAATTCAACGAATGGCTATTCGTAACGGAAAAAGAACAAGTCTTTATCAGTATTCTGTTTCTTTATCGCCTCTTAAAACAGGAACAATTGAAATTCCTTCCATTACTTGGGATACGGAAAGTAGCGAGCCTTTGACACTCGTTATTACCGAAGCCGGAAGTGCTTTAACCGAAACAGAAGGAAATCTGTTTTTAAAAGCGACTGTTTCAAGTGAAAAAGTCTATCCGAAACAACAGATTATTTATACGGCTTCCGTTTATGACCGTGTCGGTTTGGTAGACGGTGAATTTATTCCTCCGTCTGCACCGGATACGGAAGTCGGAAAACTCGGAGAGCCTCGTCTTTACACAAAAGAAATAGAAGGTAAAATGTATCAGGTTTACGAGCAAAAATTTATTGTCATTTCTGATAAAACAGGTCCGCTCAATTTAACGCCTGCCGTTTTCAAGGGATATGTTTATACAAACGAAGCACCTTCCAGACGTTCTTCATTTTTCGGCATGCACGAAGAATTTTTATTCGGAACGCCCAGAAATCAAAAAGAGGTTATTTTAAAAGCCGAAAATATAACCTTTGATATTCTGGATAAACCTGAAACAGCCAAAGGAAAACCGTGGTTTCCAAGTACAGAGGTTTATACAGAGCAAAAATGGACCCCCGAAGAAAATACACTTAAACAAGGAGATACTCTGACCCGTACCGTCAAAATCCAAGCACGAGGTGTCCTGCCGAATACAATTCCTGATTTAACGATGAAAGACGGTGTCGGATATAAGGTTTATCCTGCCGAAGCAAAAACTTCTTTGGGATATGATTCTTTCGGATTGATTTCCGTTTGGGAAAAAGATTTTGTCATTATTCCGACAGAAAGCGGAGAAGTACAGATACAGGATCTTTCTTTTTCTTGGTTTAATACAACAAAAAACGAAGAAACGATGACTTTTATCCCCGGTAAAATTTTAAATGTGGAAGAAAATCCTATTTTTTCAAAAGAAAATCCGGTCCCTCAGACAGAAGTTCCCGAAAAGGAAAAAACACCACCTCAAACAGATGCTGTTTCTGAAACACTCTGTACACCTGTCGGTGAGAAAAATTTTTTTGAAAGAGAAAATAACTTTCTTTTCTTCATCAGTGGATTATTTTTCGGTTGGATAACCGTTTTGCTGAGTATTTTTATTGTTTATCTTATCAAAAGAAGAAAGAAAAAACTGCCGGATTTGTATCCTTACTGATTATTCTGTTCGGATTTATTTGTTTCGTCTTGCGGAATATAAACAGGCCACTTACCTTCTATAAGTGCATCCATAGAAAATAAATCCTGTTTCATCAGGTTCCTGTAAATCCAGTAGTTAGCCATAATTCTTTCAACAAAGGTTCGTGTTTCTCTGAACGGAATACTTTCCATAAAGAGAAGAGGATCTTCAGAAAATGTTTTTCTTTTTTTAAGTTTTATTAAATTGCCCGGACCACTGTTATAAGCGGCAGCCGTAAATAAAAGATTATACTGAATGTTTTTATCTTTCATCAGGAAAAGAAGATATTCTTGTCCGAGTGCTAAATTATACTCAGGTTCTTGTAACCTTTCTTTTTCCCATTTAATTTTACGGATTTTGGTTAAATGTCTTGCACTGGCAGGCATCAGTTGCATCAATCCGACAGCACCGACTTTACTTTTAGCGCCGGCATTAAAACAAGATTCCTGTTTTACAAAAGCAAAAACAAGGGCTTTATCCACAATCCAACCGTTATCGGGTTTCCATTCGGGTGCAGGAAAACGTCCGAGCGAGGTATCCTCTTTAATTTCACCGGAAACACGTGATAAATCAGAGGCTAAACCGTTTTTTTCAGCAACAACAGACAGAAGTGCCTGTGTTTGTTTATCTGCCTTTAAGAAAAGATTAGATAATTCCTGCCTTGCCAAAGTTTCCTGTCCGATTTGTTTCAAAGCCAAAACACGTTCAAAAGCCGGATGAGAAAATTCCTCTGTAATTTCATCCTCAGGTAAAACAGGCTTATCCCATGTATGATTTAAATCACGTCCGAGTGCCCGAGTTGCCAAAAGTCCGTAAAAAGTACGAGGATTTTCGGCAGCCGTTTCAAGATAAGTATTCACAACGGCAAAATTACCGAGTTTCAGGTTAGCCCTGCTCGCCCAATAAGCACCGGCAGATTTTAAAAGAGGATTACTCTTTTCGTGCAGAGCCACTTTGTCAAAATGATAGGCTGCTTTTTCCACATCATTCATTCGCCAATATGAAAGACCGAGTGTCCAATGTCCCAAAGGAAAAAAACGACCGGAACGTTTAACGGGTTTATCTATTGTCTGAACAACCAAATCATCACGACCGTCTAAAAAATAAGAAAACGCAAGAGCAATTCTCGCCCCGTCGTGATCCGTTGCATTAAAAAGTATTTTTGCGTCTTTTCCTTCTATCAGTTGACGGGCGTTTAAGGTTCTTCCTGCCTGTAAATATTTGGAAATCTGACGCATAATCCGAACGGCTTTTTTTCTTTGTTCTCCTTTTAAATAAGAAAAAGAAAGTCCCGTAATGGAATCTATCGGTTCAGAGCGATATACAACAGAACAGGTTCCACTTCTTCCGCCATAAATCGGTTTCGGTTTTTTAGGCGGTAAATTTGCTTTTTTCTTTTGCCCCAAAGCATACATTCTGACGGCTTCGGGATGGTCAGCATATTTTTGAAACCAAGCCTCTATTTCTTTGGCTTTCGTACGCCATGTTTTGGAAAAATAGCGCTGTGCCAAAATATGTCCCATTAAACTTTTGTCTTTCAAACGGGCAATGGCTTTATCAGCCGTTTGCCAATTTTCTTTTTCCTGATATTTAAAGATAAGTCTGTAATTCTCGGCATCTTTTTCAGAAAGTTCTGCTATGGCAGGAAAAGAAAACAGAACACTTAAAAAAAACAACACTATCTTTTTCATAAAATAATTCCTCTTTTAAACATTTTCGGTTATGATAAAGAAATTAAAATAAAAAGTAAAGGAAAACAAAAATGAAGTATTTTTTCTGTGGTATCGGTGGTATCGGAATGAGTGCCGTTGCGCTTGCTCTAAAATCAAAAGGACATTCTGTATCAGGCTCTGACCGTTCTTTTGATAAAAATGAAAATCAAAAAATGCGCAAACGTCTTGAAAATAAAGGTATTGTTATTTTTCCCCAAGACGGAAGCGGTGTTGATAAAAATACTGATTTTTTAGTTGTTTCTTCTGCTGTTGAAGAACATATTCCCGATGTTCAAAAAGCCCGTTCTCTTAAAATAAAAATCAAAAAAAGAGCCCAAATTCTCGCTGATTTTATCAACAAAAATCAAGGTATCGCTATTGCAGGTACATCCGGAAAAACAACCATAACAGCCATGACGGCACATATTTTACACACACTCGGAAAAAATCCGACAATGATAAACGGCGGTATTTCCGTCAATACATATAACAATGAAGGAAATTCTAATCTGATAGAGGGTACAAGTCCTCTTTACGTTGCCGAAACAGATGAATCTGACGGAACCATAGAACTCTATAAACCTTACATCAGCGTTGTTTCCAATATTTCTCTTGATCATAAACCGTTAGAAGAACTGCGCCCTTTATTTGAAAACTTTATTAAAAGAACAAAACACTGTGCTATTTTAAATGCCGATTGTCCGGAAACGCAAAAACTCAAAATAAAAAAAGAAAAAATAAAAACGTTCTCTTTTTCAGATAAAACGGCAGATTTTTATGTATCCGATATTCATTCAAATCAAAACGGCAGTGTTTTTAAAATCAACGGCGAATGGGGATTTTTATCCGTTTTAGGAAAACACAATATTGCTAATGCCGTCGCATCTGTTGCTGTTTGTACTCTTTTAGGCATAGAAATCAGAGATGCTCTTTATGCGCTTTTTTCCTTTAAAGGAACAGAACGCAGAATGCAAAAAACCGGTCATTTTGTTTTTGATGATTATGCACATAATCCCGAAAAAATTTCAGCCTCTATATCTACACTGACAGACGATAATCAAGGACGGCTTTTCATCATCTTTCAACCGCACGGATTTGCACCGACAAAATTGATGAAAGACAATTTAATTCAGGTTTTTAAAGAAAAAGTACGAAAACAGGATTTTATTTTACTTCCGGAAATATTCTATGCCGGCGGAACGGTAGAAAAAACAATTTCATCCAAAGATTTAACAGACGCCTTACCCCCCGAAAAACAGGCTTTCTTTTTTGAAAAAAGAGAAGATATCATTCCGTTTATTACTTCCCGTTTTAAATCCGGAGATAGCGTTTTAGTTATGGGCGCAAGAGACACAACTCTGCCGTTATTTTCAAAAGAAATTGCCGATAATCTTCCTAAGGGAACGCCACCGAAACAGGAATTTTTTGTTTTGGGTGATGTGATGGATAAAAATGTGGCTTTAATTACACCTTCAAGTCCTTTAACACCTCCCCTTTATTTGAGAACGGTACAAAAATATTTCAACAAAAGAAAAACAGGCGTTTTTGTCCTTCCGTCTTTCTTTTCACAGGACAGATTTTGTGCAGGAACAGACGAAGAACGAGCCTTTGAAATCAATATGGCTTTCTCTCATCCTTTGATTACGACGGTTATGGCTTTTAAAGGCGGATATGGTTCTATACGCATACTGGATAAAATTGATTACTCACTGATAAAGAAAAACAAAAAAGAATTTTACGGTTTCAGTGATACAACAGCACTTCAATTAGCCCTTTATAAAAAAGCAGGTCTTTCATCCGTCACCGGTTTTTATCCAAAACAGGATATTCCGAATAAAGAAACAACCGTTCCTTGTCAATGGTCTGTTGAAACGAATATATCTGATAAAAAAGAGGTTAAAGGAACACTTATCGGCGGTTGTTTAAGTTTGATAACTTCACTTATAGGAACACCTTATATGCCTGATTTAAAGAACTGTATTTTGTTTATAGAAGACGTCAGAGAAGAACCTTATAAAATAGACAAGATGCTTTCACAACTTTATTTAGCAGGACATTTAAGTCATCTGAAAGCCCTTGTATTCGGAAAATTTGAAAAATGCGAAGCAAAAGACAAAAACGACGGAACAATAAAGGACGTTATCAAAGAATGGCAAAAAAAATTATCGCCCGTTCCTGTTGTTTGGGGCTTAAATTACGGACATACAATGCAGACAAGCCTGCTTCCTATCGGTAAAAAGGCCGTCCTTTCTTTCAAAGAAAAAAAGTTATCCACAGAATCATAATATCTTGTGCATAACTTTTTAAACATGAAAACAAAAAGAAAGTTATCCTTTTTCACAGACATATATTCCTATGTTTTATAAACAGGTGGATAACTTATCTTTATCAAAATCGGATAATGTGGATAACTGAAAAACCCATAAATAAAACAAAAACTTACTTGTTTGAATACTTGTGTAAAAAAAGGAGGATAAAAAAAGGATAACCACTTATCCACAAAATTCATCGGTTATACTATAAGAACTGTTTTTTTTATATATAAATGATAAGGGAAAGAAAATGTGGATAAAAACGCTTGACAAATCCTTAAAATTGTGCTATACTGCACAGCATCAATAATCCAAACAAATATCCATACTTTTTTAATAGGAATAAAATCATGCATTTGAACGAATTGAAATCAAAGACGCCTGCTGAATTATTGGCTTATGCGGAAGAACTCGGTGTTGAAAACGTCGCAACACTGAAAACACAAGATTTGATGTTTTCAATCTTAAAACAGATATCTGCAACGGAAACTGTTTTAAAGGGGGAAGGCGTTTTAGAGGTTTTTCAAGACGGATTTGGTTTTTTACGTTCGGCTGAGGCTAATTATTTAGCCGGTCCTGATGATATATATGTCTCACCTGCACCGATTAAAAAATTCGGTTTGAGAACAGGCGATACGATTGAATGTGAAATCAGAGCGCCTAAGGAAGGGGAACGTTACTTTTCTTTAAGTAAAATTGAAAAAGTCAATGGAGAAGAGCCGGAAACATTACGTTATCGTGTCAATTTTGATAATTTGACACCGTTTTATCCGAAAGAAAAACTGAAAATGGAAGCCGATATTCCTTTAACAGGAGAGAAAAAAGATTATACGGCCCGAATTATTGATTTGATTTGTCCTCAGGGTAAGGGACAAAGAAGTTTGATTGTAGCACCGCCCAGAACCGGTAAAACGGTTATGCTTCAAAATATTGCCCATGCTATTACGACAAATCATCCGGAAGTTCATTTAATTATGCTTTTGATTGATGAACGTCCCGAAGAAGTGACGGATATGATACGTTCCGTTAAAGGTGAAGTCATATCTTCTACCTTTGATGAACCTGCTTCTCGTCATGTTCAGGTGGCTGAAATGGTGATTGAAAAGGCTAAAAGATTAGTTGAACATAAAAAAGATGTTGTGATTTTACTTGACTCTATTACACGTTTGGCACGTGCTTATAATACGGTTATTCCGTCATCCGGTAAAGTTTTAACCGGTGGTGTTGATGCGAATGCTCTTCAAAAACCGAAACGGTTTTTCGGTGCGGCAAGAAATATTGAAGAAGGCGGTTCTTTGACTATTTTCGGAACGGCCTTGATAGATACGGGGTCCCGTATGGATGAAGTTATTTTTGAAGAATTTAAAGGAACAGGTAACTCTGAAATTATTTTGGATAGAAAAGTTTCTGATAAACGTATATTCCCGGCTATTGACATTACTAAATCAGGGACACGTAAAGAAGAATTACTGGTGGATAAAAATATTTTACCGAAAATGTGGTTACTTCGTCGTGTTTTGATGCCGATGGGACCTGCAGAAGCGATGGAATTTTTAATTGAGAAATTAAGAATATCTAAGAATAATAATGATTTTTTTGAGTCCATGAACAGTTGATATGTCAAAAACAATATTTGCGCTTTCTACGGCCAGTGGTTTTTCAGGTGTTGCCGTTATCAGAATTTCAGGAAAAAAGGCACTGAATTGTCTTGAAAAACTATGCCATTTTAAAAATCCGGAACCGAGAAAGGCTTATTTAAGGGCTGTTTATAAGGACGGCAAAAAAATAGATGAGGCACTTGTTCTTTATTTTAAAGCCCCTTACAGTTTTACGGGAGAGGATTGTGTTGAAATTCAATGTCATGGTTCTCGTGCCGTTATCAAACAAATTTTGGATATTTTAGGGACACTTGAAGATGTCCGTATGGCTGAAAAAGGAGAGTTTACACGTCAGGCTCTTTTTAACGGTAAAATGGATTTGACGTCAGCAGAGGGATTGATAGACTTAATTCATTCCGAAACAGAGGCTCAGGCTTCTTGGGCTGTTCGTCAAATGGGAGGGGAACTTAAAAAAATATATGATGCATGGCGGGACGAATTAAAGTACGCTTTGGCGTATATAGAAGCCTATATTGACTTTCCGGAAGAGGAAATACCGGAAGATGAACTGGAAAAAGTCAATAAAAAGATATACAATGTAATTACATTGATAGAGGAACATTTAAAAAACTCTAAGCGAGGTAAAGCACTGAAAGAAGGACTTTTATTCGCAATTGTTGGTGCGCCGAATGTCGGAAAATCAAGTCTTTTAAATGCGTTGGCTCAAAAAGATGTTGCTATTGTCAACCAAAAAGCAGGAACAACTCGGGACATTTTAGAAACTTATCTCAATATAGAAGGATATCCCGTTATTTTAGCCGATACGGCCGGATTACGTGAAACGGAAGAAGAAATTGAAAAGGAAGGTATTGAAAGGGCTTTAAGAAAGGCTGATGAGGCTGATTTTGTTTTAGTTGTAGAGGATGGTGAACTTTATCCTAAAACACAGTCTGAAATTTATATTAAAGATATTGACGAAAACAAAATTATACGTATTTGGAATAAAAAAGATAAAATGCCCTCCTCGGCTGATGTTTTTAAAGTCAGTGCCAAAACGGGAGACGGATTAGATGACCTTTTTAAAATTTTATCTGAAAAAACTGTTGATTTTATGGGAAACGGCGAAGACGTGATGCTGACAAGGGAAAGATACAAAGAATCACTTCAAAATTGTCGTTTGTTTTTAAAGGAAAGTTTGATTGAAACGGAATCGGAATTAAAAGCAGAATCTTTAAGATTAGCCTGTAAAGAACTCGGAAAAATAACCGGACAAATTCAGATAAATGAATTATTAGATGTTATTTTCAGTGAATTTTGTATTGGAAAATAAATTTTATTAAATTTCTTTATTTTAAGTATCTAAGAAGATAAAATGTATTTACAAAGTAAATACTTATCTTTTCTTTTTTTATGTTTTAATAATTTTGTATTGAATTTTGTCTATGTTTGTGATATTCTTTTTTATAATTGATGGGGAATATCAATGGCTGATTTAGATGAGATAAAAGAAAATTTACTGAAAAAAGGTTCCGAACGATTTTTAGCCGTTTCGGATAATTTCCTTTCGGCGTTGGATGTTATATCTGAAACACCGACGGGAAAAAGACTTATTCGGCAGATTTCTCCGTTTGAAATTATTTTAAATGACAGCCCTATTCCCTATATCAGTTTAATGAGTGAGAATGTGATTTTTTTTCCGTCTGATTATTCCGTTGACGGGACACCTGATTTTTATATTCGTTCGCTCAGTCATGAGATGAAACATTTGGTACAGAAAAATAATAATCTTTTACCGTTGGCACATACAAAAAAAGGCTCTCTCAGAGAATTTTTTATTGAGGAAAAGTTAGCAGAGGCCAGTGCTGAAACAACATCTGATTTGATTTTTTATGAAAGTTTGGGAAAACCTAAGGGAAAAACGGAAAAGCAGAAATATATGTCTATGGGCAAAAGTGCTTATTTTAGGAAAAAAAGCGCTGATATGATAAGAGGATTACTCAGTCCTTTTTCCGGTAATTGGGAAACCGTTTACAGAAAACAAGCCCTTCAACATGTTTCTCATATAGCCCTTTGTTCTCCTGAACGTCTTGTTAAAGAAGGACGTGAAAAACGACATAAGGCTGTTTTAGAAAAGTACGCAAAAGAATACACGCCTTTTTTATCGGCTGATGATTTGGATATTATGACGCCTGATGATAAAAAGTCATTGAAAAAACTTGAAAAAATATGTTCATCAGGCAAAAAATTGCTTATTCGGAAATTTATATTGGATGTACAAAATGAACGCATTTGAGAAGAAAATAAAAAGAATAAAGGATAATTTTTTAAGAGCATTAGGACGGAAAAAAGCAGAATTATGTGTCAATGCCGTTGAAGAAATTATAACGACACAGGCAGGATATCAGTTATATGAAGAAGTTCCTGTTTTTAAAGTGGAAGAAAAAAAAGGTTCAATCGGTTCTGCCAATGAAACAGGTATTAAAATACCTGAAAGAGTTCTTAATGCCTATCATTACAGCGAACTGAGAAAATTTTTAGTCCATGAACCTGAGCATGTGCGTCAACTTCATTTAGGATATTTGGACGGAGAAAAAGAAGGGGGCAGTTTTGAAGAACTTTTTATTCAAAATAAAGCAACGGAAGCAAAAGCAAAAGCCGTTGAAGATATTGTTTCTCTTGAACTTGAATATTATTCTGACAGAAAAAAGTTTAGATTTTTGGATGAGTTAAAACAAGAAGGTGAAGATACTTTTTTTAAAAAATCCGGTGCCGGTATATTATCTTCTTTAATGAGCAGAGATTGTCCTTACCGTGAATGGCGCTCTTTTTACAGTAATCAGGCTTTCTTTAACGTCGGTTTAACGGCTTTGGAAAATCCCGAAAAAATAACAAAAAAAGGAAACAGAAAACTTCATGAAATGATTATTCAGAAATATGTTTGTTATTCTAACGGTTTTTTACAGGCAGAGAATATTGATAAAACAGGATTTAATACGCAGGAACAAGAAACGGCAGAAGAATTAAAGTTTGCCGTTCGTCAGTTGAAAAAGCATAATAATGCCGTTCCTTTAATTTCTATGCTCCGACAACTGCAAAGACGAAGATAAAAATTGAAAAATAAAAAAAAGTCTGATATACCACTATAAAAAGGAAGTAAAAATGTTTGAAGTTATAGTTATCGGCGGTGGTCATGCCGGATGTGAAGCCTGTACGGCATCTGCAAGAATGGGAGCAAAAACGGCTCTGATTACACATAAAATTTCAAGTATCGGGGATATGTCATGTAATCCCGCTATCGGAGGCCTCGGAAAAGGAACGGTCGTTCGTGAAATAGATGCCTTAGATGGTGTTATGGCTCATGTTATTGATAAAGCCGGTTTGCAGTTTCGGATTTTAAATTTATCCAAAGGGCCTGCCGTACAAGGACCGAGAGCACAGGCTGATAAGGAACTTTATCAAAAAGTAATGCAGGAAACACTCCTTTCTTATGAAAATTTAACCGTTGTAGAAAATGCTGTAGAGGGTATTTTGTTTAATCCTGAAAAATCAGAGGTTTATGGTGTAAAATGTGCTGATGGAACAGTATATGAATGTAAATCCGTTGTAATTACAACAGGTACATTTTTAAACGGTTTGATGCATCAGGGCGAGAAAAAAACAATCGGTGGTCGTTTCGGAGATATATCATGTCAGGGAATTACACCTGATTTAGAAAAAATGGGTCTTAAAATCGGTCGTTTAAAAACAGGTACGCCTGCTCGTCTTAAAAAATCTTCCATTGATTGGTCCAAAACAACGGAGCAAAAAGGGGATGTTTTTCCAAAGCCTTTTTCTTATTTATCTAAAGAAATTGAACAGAAACAGATTTCTTGTCATCTGACACATACGACACCTGAGACACATAAAATTATTGAGGCGAATATTCATAGAGCGCCGATGTATTCCGGACAGATTAAATCTATCGGTCCGAGATATTGTCCGAGTATTGAGGATAAATTGGTTCGTTTCAAAGGAAGAGAGGCACATCATATTTTTCTTGAACCGGAAACACGAGACGGCGAGTCGGTTTATCCGAACGGTATTTCAACTTCCTTGCCGATAGATGTTCAAGATGCTTTTTTACGAACAATTCCCGGACTTGAGAATGTAGAAGTTATCCGTTATGCCTATGCGATTGAATACGATTTTGTTGATCCGAGAGAACTTAAAAAAACATTGGAAACAAAAAAAGTTAAAAATCTGTTTTTAGCCGGACAAATCAATGGCACGACAGGTTATGAAGAAGCAGGCGGACAAGGGCTTATTGCCGGTGTCAATGCTGCACTGAGGGCAAAAAATGATGAAAGAACTTTTGTTTTGGACAGAACAAACAGTTATATCGGTGTGATGATAGATGATATTACGACTTTTGGCGTAGATGAACCCTATCGCTTATTCACGTCAAGAGCAGAATATCGCCTCAGCATCAGAGCAGATAATGCAGACAGACGTTTAACACCGAAAGGAATTGAAATCGGTTGTGTCGGTGAGAAAAGAAAGGCTTTTTTTGAAAAGAAAGAGGCTCTTTATCATGAAACAAAAAGAAAAATTGAAGAAAAATCTTTTTCTCCTAAGGAATTGATGTCGTTCGGATTTCCTTTTCAGTCTATGAGCGGGGAAAGAAGAACCTTAATGGATGTAATGAATATGGACGATATTTCTTGGGATATGTTTGTTCGGGCGATGCCGTCACTTGAAAATGTCCGTATGGATGTGGCAGAACAGATTATGATAGAGGGAAAATATAAAGGATATTTAGCCCGTCAATCAGCAGATATTTTAGATGCCGTAAAAGAAGAGGCTCTCAAAATTCCCGAAGATATTGATTATGGTAAAATCGGCGGATTATCTATTGAGATGCAAATGCGCCTCAATAAAGCCAGACCGGAAACAATCGGACAGGCTGAAAAAATTCCTGCCGTGACACCTGCTGCTATTACAGCCATATTAGCCTACTTAAAAAGCAGTAAATAAAATTTCATAAAACTCTACCTGCTCACGCTTTTTCCAAACAAGTTTGTCCAGCCCTATAACTCAGTAAGCCTATCGGTTGAACCGGATTACCTACATCTACCTGCTCACGCCGATAGTTTTATGTTTGATGTATGAAAAAGCCCTCATTTTATATGAAGGCTTTTGATTTTAAAGAGAGTTAAATAAACTTCCAAACAGGACCGTTCGGTGTGTCTTTGACTTCTATACCCATATCCAGCAACTGCTTTTTTAAAGCGTCGGCATTTGCCCAATCTTTTGCAAGGCGATATTCCTGTCTTTTAGCAATCAAGGCTTCCTGCTCTGCTGAAAGTGTTTTTTCTTCTTCTTGTTTTAAAAGTCCTAAAACACTGTCAAAAGAAAGCATTTGCATTTTGATTTTTTCGGCATCAGACTTACTGATTTTATCAAAGTTCTTGTTGATTTCGTTCATAAAATCAAATACGGACGCTAACGCAACAGGCGTATTTAAGTCATTATCCATACCATCTTCAAAAGATTTTTTGGCATTTTCAATTACTGTATTCAGTTCGGCATAATCCGTTGAAGAACAGGCTTGTTCCAATCTTTCCATAAAGTTCATCAGACGATCAATAACGGTTTTATTGCCCTCCATATTTTTCTCATTAAAGTCCATTGTCTGACGATAATGGGATTTAATCAGTTCATAACGAATGGCTCTGGCATCATATCCCTTAGCGAGTAAATCAGGTAAAGTATAAAAATTACCGAGAGACTTAGACATTTTTTTACCATTGACCATTAAATGGGCATTATGAATCCAAAAATTGACGAACTGACAACCGTAAGCACATTCAGACTGTGCAATTTCGTTTGTGTGATGAGGGAAAATTAAATCCACACCACCCACATGAATATCAAAAGGCTGACCTAAGTATTTGTGGCTCATTGTAGAACATTCAATATGCCACCCCGGACGTCCTTTTCCGATAGGTGTATCCCAGAAAACCTCGCCATCATCCGGTGTCCATGCTTTCCAAAGAGCAAAATCCTGCGCATCTTCTTTGTCATAATCATCTGCTAAGCGACCGTCAGCGTTGGCTCTGAGTTTAGAGGCATCAATGTTTGCCATTTGTCCGTATTCCGGAAAGGAGGATATTTTAAAGAAAATGTCTCCGCTAGGCGCTTTATAGGCGTGTCCTTTATCCATTAAAATTTGAATTGTTTCTACCATAGCGTCAATTTCATCCGTTGCCCGAATGACAATATCGGGTTTAGCGATATTGAGCGTTTCACAATCCTTAAAAAACAAATCGGCATAATAAGTCGTATAATCACGCAGACTTTTGCCCTTTTCCCGTGAGGAACGAATGGTTTTGTCATCCACATCCGTCAGGTTCATGGCAAACAAAACATCATATCCCTTATAAAGCAGATAACGGCGAAGCAAGTTGTAGAAAATATAGGCTCTTAAATTACCGATATGAGCATAATTATAAACCGTCGGACCACAACCGTACATACGTACCTGATTTCCTTTAAGGGGTTTAAATTCTTCTAATTTTTTTGTTCTTGTATTGTAAAACTGCAACATAAAAAGTCTCCTTTGTTTGAATGAGGCAAGTATATCCGAAATAAAACAGAAAATCAAGAGTTTCAAATTTTCTTTACTTTTTTTTGATTTTGGGGTAAAGTGAAAAGGTTCTTTGTAAATAACAAGGAATGAGATCCGACAAATCTCTTAAATAGGTGCATCCCCCCGTTGGGGGGAGTGTTCGAATATATGGAATAAGAACGCCGATACACCTATTTCGGTTTTGTTGGACTCCCCCCGCTTTTGTGGTAAAAGCGGGGAATGTTTTTTTAATAAAGGAGTATATGATGAGCATCCAATCAAAAGTGATGAATAGATTTATTCGGGAGAAACTTGCACGGCAAATTCTTTCAGGATGTCGTGAAAAAAAATGGTATCCTGAGGATTTAGCCCGTCATTCGGGAGAAGATTTAGGACGTATCAACAAAGTTCTTTTCAAACAAACGGATATAACGTTGACATTTTTAATCAACATCAGTATTGCTTTGAATAAAAAATTGAATATAGATATATTTTGATTTTAACGGCCGTATTTTTTATAAAAAGAGGTAAGGCGAGAAATCCCAGCCTGTTTTTCGGATTCTTTTTTAAGGGCGGGTTCTATATGTGTTATTGTCGGGCATATTTTTGTTTTAAGGGCATACAGTCCTTTGTCCGAATCCGTTTCTTCGCCGTTGGCTGTCTTTTGAAGAAGTTCATCATAAAGACTTTTAAAGTTCGGTCGGGTTTGATAAAGAAAATCCGCTATTTTTTCCGTCAATCCGGATTCGTTTCCCGTCAGTTTTTTATACTTATGAAAAGAAGTCCCCTTTTCAATGTTTAAAGATAAGCCGTTAGAGGACATTTTTATATCATCAAAAATAACAGGGTTGTGATGTGTTTCTTTCTTAAAAATACTGAAAAAAGTATCAGCAAATGCTTCCGTATCCAATTTCCAGTTCGGATAACGTATTTCCGATAAATCTATTTCTGCATGAACGATATAACGGCATTTATCCCGTTCAGGCGTGTCATAGTCAAAGGCAAACTCCTTTTGTGCTTCAATTCCTTCCTTTGTCGTAAAAAAGAAAAAGCCCTTTTCCTGCCCGCCTAAACATTCTTTCGGAGCAGACAGGTGTTGTTCCTGTCTGATTTTTCCGATTTGTTCCTCTGAAAGAGGTGCCGTCAAATGTCTTAAAAGAATTTTTGTCATAGGAAAAGTCTATAATAAAATGCTTGTAAAGTCAAGGTTTGCTTATCGGCAGTACATAACAGACGCTTAAATAATTAAAAATTTCTTAAAATCCTATTGACTCTTTTTTTTATTCTCTTATAATGGAGTTGTGCTTTGAAAATTTAAGGAGGCACATAAAATGTCAACATTGACAAACGATAAAATAACTGTTTGGTTGTTCTCTAAGGGGCTTATTGGTACTTGGACGAAACGCAGATTGTTGACGATGACTTTGATTCCACAGTTTCTGTGGAATTTTTTTTATTCTGTTTTACAGATAAAGCAACGAAAACCGATAAGTATAAGTATTATTATAAAACGTGTATTTATTTGTTTTCTTTTAGGACTCCGAGAATATCGGGGTCTTTTTTTTATAAGGAGAAAAAATGTCTGATGACAATAAGAAGGTCCTGTTTCTTGATAGAGACGGACCTATAAATCTGGTAGGGCCTGATTGTTTTGTGCCTAATCCGAAATTTTTCCATTTTACGGATGGTATTAAAGAGGTTTGTAAAGAGGCTCAGGATAAGGGCTATAAAATCGCCATTATCACGAACCAAACGGGCGTAGGTAAAGGCGATTATACGCTGTCGGATATGATGCGTGTTCATACGCATATGTTGGAGGGTTTTGATGAAGCCGGCGTTAAAATTGACGATATTTTATATACTTTACAACCGGAAGAACCTCATCGTAAGCCGAGTCCCGGTATGTTTAATCTCGTCAAGGAAAAATGGGGTCTGACAGACGAGGATATGCGCAACAGTGTTGCGATTGGGGATAGAGGTAAAGATGCACAAGCGGCACTTCTCGCCGGTGTCGGAAATGTGTTGTGGTATCTGACGGAAAATTGTTTGGATAAAAACTATAATCCGGGCAAACGAGAAATGCCTAATCCGGAAAAAGATTTGGCAAAAATGAAAAAGGTTGTTCAGACATTTCAGATTCTCGGCGAATTGTTTGATTTAAATAAGGAACGGGAACAGCCGAAAATCATTACGGCACACAGACCGCCTGTTCAACGAATAGCGTTCTTTACACATATGAAACAATTGGAAGGACGACTTTAATTTGTTTTTATAAAAAAAAGGCGTCTGTCACTTGGCAGACGCTTTTTTCTTAAGACTTTCTTTTTTCCAGTTGTCTGACAACAAACTTTTCCGTTTCCGTCATAAGACCGACCAGTCCTGCACAGGCTAAAATCAATCCCCACTCACGCAGAGTAATAGGCCCCGTTTTAAAGGCAATATGGAAGATTTTGGTATGTGTGAATAAAACTTGGAGTAATGCCATTAAAAGACCGCCCCAAATCATCCAGCGATTACTTAAAATGCCTGTTTTAAACATAGACTTGTCAAACGACTTACAGCAGAACATAAACATAATGCCGGAGAATACCAGAATATTGACAACAACGGCACGTCCGACTTCAACGGAATTTTGTTCACTGCGTAGCAAATGGAACGCCCAGAAACTTAAAACCGTAAACAAGGACATTGTACTGATAATCCGATATAAAACTGCTTTTGTCAAAATCGGTGCATCAGGACTTCTCGGTTTTCTGTTCATAATGCCTTTTTCAATCGGTTCAAACGAGAACGTGACACCTAGTAGAATAGTTGTCACCATATTGATCCACAAGATTTGTACAGGAGAAATCGGCGAAGTCAGATTAAAGAAAATGGCAATCATAACGATAAGCGCTTCTGCAAAACTGATCGGTAATGTCCATAGGATGAATTTAACCAAATTATCAAAAACGCCCCTGCCCTCTTCTACGGCAGATTCTATCGTTGCAAAATTATCATCCATCAAAATAATATCAGAGGCATCTTTGGCAACATCCGTTCCGTTTTGTCCCATGGCAATACCGATATTAGCCTGTTTCAGTGCCGGAGCATCATTGACGCCGTCGCCTGTCATAGCAACAATACAGTTGTGTTTTTGAAGGGCTTTAACAAGGCGCAATTTATCCTCAGGTGCAACACGGGCAAAAACATCTATATCCATAACGCAGTCAAAAAGCGTTTCATCAGAAAGTTTTGTAATTTCTGCACCGTTCATCACAACAGGCTCTTTCTCATCACCGTGACCATGCAGGTTCATTTGAGAAGCAATCGCTCTTGCCGTTACGGCGTGGTCGCCCGTAATCATTTTGATGGTAATACCGGCCGTATGGCATGTCTTGATGGCACGAATAGCCTCTTTTCTCGGGGGATCTATCATGGCTTGAAGTCCGACGAAGACTAAACTTTCCTGAATATCCGTATGTTCTAAAATGTCTGTCGGATGATTAAATTTAACGGCACATAAAAGAACACGCAGACCTTGTCGTGCCAATTCTTCCATTTTTTCGGCAACAGCCTTTCTGTCAACGGGTATCAATTCGCCGTTATCATTCATTTGATGTGTACAGAACGGCAAAAGAACTTCCGTCGCTCCTTTGACATAAATCGTTTTGTCGGCACATAAACAAGCCATATACTGATAAGCGGCTTCAAACGGAATTGTGGCCGTAACAGGTGTTTCTTTTTGAAGTTTCCGGTAATCCATTCCGATTTTAAAGGCAGATACAAGCAAAGCAATTTCCGTCGGATCGCCTAAAATCTCTTTGTTTTCAGGATTAAAACCGGCCGTATTGCATAAAGCACCGGTTTTTAAACAGGTTGTTAAAGCCTTATCGGGTGTATCGGTAA
>JAFQJY010000123.1 GCA_017414845.1 Alphaproteobacteria bacterium
CTGCCATATTCACTCTTTTATCTTACGTATACTATTTGCATTATACAGATAGTTTATCCGGCTATTTTAATTGTAATATCCTTGTCAATCAAAAAATAGCCACCTTATTTTCTCACGGAAAACTTCCGATTGATAGTTTTTATTACTTTCTCTACTTCACTCTTTTCTGCATCCCTTTCTTCTTATACAGGAATAAAAATATTTATGGTCTCACCTTATCCTGCTTTTTTATTATTTCTTTTATTTCATCCTGTTTTTTCAACCCTTTTCGGCAATACCTCATCCCAAGTATCGTTTTTATTCCGCTTATTCTTACCGGAACTGTTTTACCACAAACGACTTTTTCATCTAAGAAAACAAACGT
Organism: Alphaproteobacteria bacterium; assembly: GCA_017414845.1. The sequence goes on from JAFQJY010000123.1 coordinate 365, forward strand.
CAAATTTATCCTATACCTTTTGAGTTTTTCTTTTATTATTTTTCAGTTCCAAAAATCCGGTTTATCTATTCAAAATCACATTAAAACAACAAATAAAATTATGTCATATATTGATGATAAGGCATCTATTTCAGAAGCCCCTCTTCTTTGGTTTAATCTGTACAATCCGTCAATAGACTATTACGAATTTTATAACGATCTTTTCAGTATAGTTCAGCAACACAATATTCCCCTTCCCCATTTTAACCCCATTGACAGATGGCGAGAAAAAAAGCCGGAACTCATCATTGTTCGTTTTGGTTTCAATTTCCCAAAGGATCTTCTTCCTTTTTATACAAAACTACCAGATTTGCCAAACGTTTATCTCAAAAAGAAATAACATCACTTCCAGTTAACTTCTATATTATAGGTATTTCCTTTTTGGGCAGAAAAAGTATATTGATAAGGTTCATCGTGCCATGCATCAACATTCTTTCCCAGTATTTCCTCTCCGTTGATTCTAACAGAAACATACTTAACCCATAATTTCTTATGGCTCAAATCTCCGTACACATCGTATGGACCTCTTAAAAGAAGAACCGTATCGCAGTCTGATATTGCATAAATTGAAAAAGAAAATTTTTTATTTTCCGTATGTATAGCATAGACATCCGTTCCGGAAGTCCAATCTGCCTTCATTTCTTCTCGCCCAAAAGCATATACCCTCAACTTTTTTTCATCAGAGGAAATGACTGATTTAACATCCACTCGGGCAGTTGATGCTCTCTGCTTAGGCTTCAAGTAAAGAAGTATCCCCGTAAAAACAATCAGTACCGTAACCGTGATTATAAATCTAATGAAATCTTTCATATTACCTCAAATAATGCGCATAAATTACTATATATGGTATAGTATCTACTTTTATAAAACTGTCAAATCTTTTTTTGTTGATTTCCTTATTTTTTCTCTTTAAACTGACTTTTATATTATTTTGAAAGGTTTTTTATATGTTTTATCTTTGCGCTTTTTTTCTTGGAAGTCTTATTCCTTTTATCGCACGCCGATTTGGAAAGTTTGAAGCGTCAGATCCTGCAAAAGCGCTTATTTTGTCTTTTCACAGACCGCACTTTTTATTTTCCGTTCCCGAAACTTCTCATTCAGCCTTATTGAAAAAAAAACACTTTGAATTGTTTTTACATGCTTTCCTTTTAGGAATAGCCAATCTTATTTGTTGGGCTGTTATATCCTTTTGTTTTCCACCGATTTATCACATCGGTTTAACGACTTTTTGCACACTGTCCCTTTTACTTGCCGACATAGATAATCGCTGGTTTATTTTACCCGACGTTTTAACCGTCCCGTTGATTTTATTTGGTTTTTCTTTTAATGTCCTCACTGATTTTATTTCTGTTGATGCCAGTCTTATCGGGGCGCTTTATGGTTATTTTATGCCCTCTTTATGTATCCTTTTAACTTACCGTTTCAAAAAAGATTGTTTTGGCTTCGGTGATATTAAAATGATGACCGCCTTAGGTGCTTGGTTCGGCTTTATCAACCTGACTTATATCGTTTTTATTTCCGTTATCTCTTTTGCTTTACGCTCTTTTATTTCCGGCAAAAAAGAGAATGCCTATGGCCCTGACTTGACTTTTGCATCTCTTTGTATTCTTTTTTATCATATTTTTATCATTAAAGGCTTGTCTTTTTTTTAAACCTCGTTTAGAATAGACGCAAAAATGATGAGGACTTTAAAATGACAGAAGAAAATTTAACAGAAGAACCCGTTATGATTCCGAAAAAAGTCGGAGAAATCCTTTCGGATGCCAGAAAAAAACAGAAAAGAAGTATGGAAAAAATCGTCGCAGATTTGCATATTCGCCGTGTTTATATAGAGGCTTTGGAAGAATCTGACTATACCGCTTTCCCCGGTCTTGTCTATGCTTCCGGTTTCCTTCGCAATTATGCCAGATATCTCGGACTTGATGCGGAAGAACTTTCTCGTGCCTATCAAGAAGAAACAGCCTATCTAAAACCGGCACCCGTTTTTGTTCAAAAATCGGAACATACTATCTCTCTGCCAAAATTTAAACATTTTGTCTTTGCGCTTTTTCTCCTTGGTGTTATCGGTTGTGGTGCCTATTTCCTTTCGTATCAGAAGAAACAACAAAATGCCGAAACTTTAAAACAACTTGTTGAAGAAGTTCCTACCGTCGTTCCGGTTGAGGAAACCCAACTTATGGAAAACACACAACAGGAAGAAACCACGCCGACAGAAGAAACGCCTGTTCAGGAAAAAGAACAACCTGCAAAAACAGAACAACCGACTGCACGTATTCAGATTACGGCTGTCAGCGAATCCTGGATTGAAATTCAAGATGAAGATTTGATTGTTGTCAGCCGTGTTCTTAAAGCCGGCGAGAGTTACAATGTTCCGGAAAACAGCGAGAATATGCGTTTAAAAACAGGGAATGCCGGTGGTTTGGAAGTTTATGTAGACGGACAGAAAATCGCTCCTCTCGGGAAAAGCGGTGCTGTTGTTTCCAAAATTTCTCTCAATCCGGAAGAACTTAAAAATCGTTAGCTAAAAAACAAATCATCAGCGAGCTCTTTTTCTAAGGGCTCGTTTTATGTTTAGAAAACACCCTCTATTTGAAAGGACGAACCCATGAGTTTTGAAATGAAATTAGCAACCTTGATGAGCAGAGATGAAGAACTGACAGCTCTTCTGTCAGAAACGACGGATGGTGCAGAAATTGTCAAATACTCCAAAGAAAAAAGTCAATTAGAGCCGATTGTAAGTGCCGGAAAAAAATTACGCTCAGCGCAAGAACAAATGAAAGATGCCGAAACCTTAATGAATGAAACAGATGATGCTGAAATGAAGGAATTGGCCACAGCTGAATATTATGAATTAAAAGAAAAACTTCCTGAATTAGAACAGGAGGTCCGTTTACTTCTGTTGCCAAAAGACGAAGCTGATGAAAAAAATGTTATCTTAGAAATTCGCGCAGGGACAGGGGGCGAAGAAGCATCTCTTTTCGGTGCTGATCTTTTCCGTATGTACGAAAAATATGCTGCCTTTAAAGGCTCGAAATTTGAAGTCCTTTCTTTAAGTGAAACCCCTTTAGGCGGTGTCAAAGAAGGGGTTGCACAAATTTCAGGTAATGCTGTCTACGCCACACTTAAATTTGAATCCGGCGCTCACAGAGTTCAACGTGTCCCTGTTACAGAATCGGGAGGACGTGTTCATACTTCAGCAGCGACCGTTGCCGTTCTTCCTGAAGCTGATGAAGTTGACGTGCCTATTGATATTGAACGAGATATAAAAATGGACACTTTCCGTTCTTCAGGTGCCGGCGGACAACACGTCAATAAAACTGATAGTGCTGTTCGTCTGACCCATATTCCAACCGGAATTGTTGTTGAGTGCCAAGAGGAACGTTCTCAGTTCAAAAACAGAGATAAAGCCATGGCTCGTCTTCGTGCAAAACTCTACGAACAACAGAGAAATGCTATTGAAAGCGCCTATTCACAAAACAGAAAAGAACAGGTCGGCTCCGGTGATCGTTCGGAACGTATCAGAACATATAACTTTCCGCAAGGACGTGTCACGGATCACCGTATCAATCTGACACTTTACGAAATTGATAAAGTTATGGAAGGCGCCGGACTTGACAGTTTTACCTCTGCACTCATAGAAGAAGACAAACTCGCAAAACTGGCTGCTTTTGAAAATGAATAATCAGATTACTGATATTACGGAACGATTGAGGGCTGTTTCTGATACTCCTCGCTTGGATGCGCGCTTTTTAGCAGAAGACGCCTCTTGCGAAGAAGAACTTGAAAGTTTTATCAAAAGACGCTTAAACGGTGAACCTGTCGCAAAAATAATCGGACATAAGGGCTTTTGGAAAAAAGAATTTAAAACAACAAAAGATACGCTTGACCCTCGTCCCGATTCGGAAACGCTGATTGATGCTGTATTAAAAGTATTACCAAACAAGTCTTATCCCTATAAAATCTTGGATATCGGCACAGGAACCGGATGTCTTTTACTGTCTCTTTTAGACGAATATCCCTTTTCTGTCGGAACAGGAATTGATATTTCCGAAAAAGCGCTTTCCGTCGCAAAAGAAAACGCAGGAACTTCCAATCGTGTTTCTCTTATTCAGCGGGATTTTACGTCTCCCCTTTGGACACAGGCGTTAGGAACTTTTGATATAATCATTTCAAATCCGCCCTATATTCCGACGGAAGAACTTAAAACACTCTCAAAAGAGACACGCCACGACCCGTTTCTCGCATTAGACGGAGGATATGACGGTTTGATGCCCTATCGTATTTTTTCTGAAAAACTCCCTTTTTTATGTCATAAAAAAACACAAATCTTTTTTGAAATCGGGAAAGATCAAGAAACAGATGTCCAAAATCTTATGGCTAAAAACTTTATTTTTAAACAAGCCTTTAAAGATTTTTCAGGAATTACCCGAATCCTCCATTTTTCAGTTTAACCCAAAACTTCTTTAAGTTCTGAAAACTAAAAAGCCCCTCCAAACAGGAAAGGGCTTTTAATTTTTACTGGCTTATTTAGAAAAACCGGCAAAACGTTTATTGAATTTTGCCAACTGTCCGCCCGTGTCAATCAACCGATGAACACCCGTCCATGCCGGATGCGCCAACGGATCAATATCCAAACGCACCACATCGCCCGCTTTACCAAGCGTTGAACGTGTTTTAATTTCTTTACCATCAGTCATGACGAGCGTAATCTCATGATAATCCGGATGAATGTCTTTCTTCATTTTTCTTGCTCCATAAAATAAGGTGTTCTTTATATAACTTTTTTTAAAACTTGTCAACAGTTTTTTATCAATATGTTACAATAACTTGATTCAAGTCCAAGACAGAAGAGGAATCATTACGAAACTCAGGTATCGGTCTCTCTATCATTCCCGGAACATTTAAATCTTTCAACGCTTCAAAAACAGCGTTCTGCCGTGCACTGGAAAGATCTGCTGTTATAGAACGAGAATAATAAGCTTTGATAAATATCGTTCTTCCTGTAGTACTATTTGCAATTCTTTTGATCGCAGCCTTTGCAGAAGGCCCTAATTGAGCAGAACCTTTTCTGAAAGCGATTCTAACCGTCCTTTCCCCCTTGTTCTGAGAAGAACCGGAAACATCTGTTCCTGAACTTCCCCCTAAACCGCCAGCACCCAAATAAGGCAAAAAGGGAACTTTTCGCACCCGAACCTGTGCATAAGCATCTAACGATAACAGCATCAAAAATGCAAAAAGAATCCCCTTCATCTTTACCCTTTCAACCCATGAACCAGTGTTTTTTGAAGTTGAGGATAAATAGCCGAGGAACAAGCCAAAACATATTCATCCCCGATAAGTGCCGACAGCTCTCGTTTCCCGGAAA
>JAFQJY010000124.1 GCA_017414845.1 Alphaproteobacteria bacterium
ACCTAAATCATCCTGATACCCTTCAATCAATTTTAAAATTTTCGGACCGGCAAATAACCTCGTCGTATGCGTATAGGTTTCACCGACCTCAACTGTTTTCATCTGTGTCTGAAATGAAGAAACATAAGTTTTACTTTCATCATCTCCATCTTCAATAATATCAAAAGCCGTTTGTATATTTTTTTGTTTACCGTCAAATGCTAAGGCGGCCAACCAATATTTGTCCGTTTGACCTATCCACCCGCTATCTGTTCTGAATGTTTTCTTTTCTTTGGCCGTCGTATAACGTTCCTCTTGTAAAGCATCCTTTAAAAAACCGACAAACCCTTCATGAACCGTCCCAGCCCCTTTTGTACTCGGATTGCGACGCACCAACGCTCCTTTAGATGACAATTCAAACGGCTTGTTCCCTGTATTTTTCACCGTATCCGTTATCGTAAACATATACTTATCATCAACGGCAATTTTTCTTTCAAAACTTATACCGTCTTTATTTGTCCATAGCAACAGCACAGGCTTTTCCGGCGTTAAATTTGTGGAACTGACTTGCCATTGTGTATAGTCTGTCGGTGTTTCTATATTTTTTCCCGAAAATGTAAATTCGGCAAAAAAAGATTTTGAAAGCCATTCAACCTCAGGACTATCCGGTTCAACCGTTTCCCTGTAATCTTTCAATATCACCTGTTCAATACGAGCACCAGCCATGGAAACCTTCCCCTTAATATGCTCATTCTGAACCTCAAAAGCAGGAGTATATCCCAGTAGTTGTGCATCTGTCACAACAGCAGGTTTCACTTCCTCTTTTTTCGTTGCAGGTAAATCTTCTTTTTGAGCAACAGGCTTTTGTTCCGAAACAACGTCAACTTGCGTATCGGCAGTTGTTTTTTTACTGGGCATTAAAGCCTCTAATCCGGCTAAGGCAAACAAACATAAAACAACGGCAATAATAATATTTTTATTTTCTTTCATTTTTTGTACTTTCTTCTTTTTCGGGAACAGGATCAAAACCTGATCCGCCCCAAGGATGACATTTTAAGATTCGTTTACATCCTAAACGAAAACCTTTTAAAAATCCATAAGTTTCTATCGCTTCTTTTGTGTATTCGGAACAAGTCGGCTGAAAACGACAACTGCGACCTATAAAAGGCGATAGCGTTATTTGATAAAGTCTGATAAGACGACATGAAATCCAAACGGCAATTCGCATATCAGATATGTTCCAATGCAAAATTTAAATCATTGACAAGACGTTCAAAAGAACAGTCATTCGTTGTCATGCGTCCGATAAGAATATAATCGTATGTTTTTTGTCCGCTGACAGGAAAAACTTTTTGAGCAACGGCACGAAGACGACGACGAATCCTGTTCCTGATAACTGCCTTTCCGAGTTTTTTCGTTGTTGTAAAACCCACTCGTATTATATCAGAAAAAGGATTGTTCTCACCTCTTGAAAGAGCCAGAAGAACAAATCCTTTTGTGATAAACTTTCGTCCGTTATGATTCAGATGGACGAAATCCTGCCTTTTTTTTAAGCGAATAACCGTATTCATCACGGAAAACTTAAAATCAGGCGCTTAAAACTTTGCGTCCTTTTTGACGACGGGCGCTCAAAACTTTACGTCCGCCAACCGTAGCCATACGTGCACGGAAACCGTGACGACGAGCACGAACCAATTGAGATGGTTGATATGTACGTTTCATAATTAAGTCTCCTTTAATTTCAAAGTAAAATCAGACCTCTTATAAAGGAGTCGCAAAAAAAAGTCAAGTACTTTTTTAATTTTGTATAAGCAAATGGCATAAAATAAATTCAAACAGATATTTTCACTTATTGAAACGGGTTATAAGTAAAAGAACGTTCGTTTTTTTTCTGCTGTAAAAAATTGTACTCGTTCCCTTTTGAAAATTCTTCCATCTCTTCACTCGGGAAATGAAGTGTATATTGCTTGTATTTCTTTGCAAATCCCTTATCCTCTGAAATCAAACGGAAATATTCCATATTCATCCTTTCCAGCGCCGTCATCACACGTCCTTTAACTAAATAGGTCAGCAATTCCTCAACCAAACGTTCATCTTTATATTTCAGGTAAATCTCAAACTGAGTTTCAAAAGCATTATCTGCTTCTATTCGTACCGTTATCAACGGTAGCCCTGTTTTCGGAGCGATTCCCACTTTTATGTTCATACGTCCACGCAAAACGGGAAAACCTGCTAATATAAGCGTTTCTAAGGGCTTTTTCATCATATCTTTATACGGCATATAGTCCCTCAAAGACATAAAAACATCCTCCGTTGACGTATTTTTCAAACGTTTTGCAATATTCCACTCTATTGCCTGCAAATCTAATTCGGCATCAAACGGTCCGTTATGAATAAAATTTACCTTTCCGATAAAAAAATCAGGCTTCATCTTTGGTGAAACGGCATACACCGTTAAATAATGAGGTGTTCCTTGAACCTTTACATAATTGAGTTCTCTGAGATAACCCTCTGCCTCTTTTGAAACAAATGATGGTGTCTGTCCTTTCAACAACAGCCAAAGAGATGCAAAACACAGTAAAAAAATCACTACATAAATCAAGCCTTTTTTCATTTGCCTCTTCCTTTCGGAAACATCCGACGTAAAAGCGTATTGATATCCTGCAAATCAGCACACTGCTCTTCCGTACATTGTTCCCAACGTGTGACGGCCATACGGGCCCCCTCCTCAGACAAACTCAATCCCCGTTTTTTCTTTTCAAACTCATTCAGCGCTAAAAGATGTCCGTCCACAACATACCATCCTTTTCGCCCGACTGTTTGTATTTCTATCGGAAAAGGATAATCTGCCCAACCGATTTTCCCCTCATCCAAACGACTGACATGTATCACAAAACGACTGCTTACGGGCTTTTCCAGAACCTCGGATGCACGCATTGAAACATAGGGAATATCCAATCTTGAGCGACCAAACATCAATGCTGGCCTGTGATAGGGATTCATATGAGAAAGTGCCATCTTAGCCTCATCATACGTCAACTGTTTTTTTGACGAATTGTCCTCAGCCTCATTAAAAGTAAACTCATCTTGTTCGCTCCACGATCCATCTTCATTTTTATCCAAAACACTTTGAAAAAAAATATCACTTTCATACGCATACGGATTATCGGAAGCACTGAACACAATTTTACTGACCTCAGGACAAATCGTTTTGGCATAACTTTTCACAACCGTCTTTAAATTGTCAATATATGCCTTTGTTTTAAACAATTCTCTTGAATCACTGAGTAAAACCATTTGAAACGGTTCGCACACATTAAAAACAGGATAAATATCATCTTGCATCTGAGAGGTCATTTTACCGATATAAAACGTTTTGAGAGGTACCGAAGAATCTATCAGGTAGAAAGCCTCCTGATAATTCATTTTCGGCGAAGAACGTTTTATTACAGGCGTATTGAGTGGCGTTTTTCCAATCGGATATCCGTCAATAAAATAACCGTTGATAGCATCTCTTTGATGTCCGTACTCATCTAATATCACGACTTCATGATATCCTCTTTTCAGACAGTTTTCACCTTTTTTAATCTGGAACTGCCAACTCTCAGGAATATGAAAACGAGACAAATATCTAAGTTCACATTCGCCGTTGACATCAGGAATAACATATTCCTCCAATTGTTTTTGAGTATTAAACTCCGTTTGTTTCGGAACACGCCACCCTTGAATTTCAAATGAGGCCTCTGCCAACGCAGAGAAACAGAGCATCCATGCAAACAGAATATATTTTATCACTTGATAACCTCATCGGAATAAATTCCCCACAGATACGTTCTGTCAATATAGCCTTTAATACCTTGTATTTCTACCTTGCATAAAACATCATCTTGAGGACAATTCTCTATATTTATCACAAGACCACCTTTTAAAAGAGCCACCATAGGAGAGGCTTTCGTATGTTTCCAATAAAGCGGAATTTCTTTATCTTTCGGTGTCAAAGCCGTTCTTTTAGAAGAAATCATTCTCTTATGTATCCAACCTTCCGTTCCGTCAATATCTCTGACTTTACGCCAAAGTTCAAACTCATCTAAGACCTCTACGGGCCATCCTGCTTTTTTATACACCCATGAAATAGGAAAACGTTCTCCG
>JAFQJY010000125.1 GCA_017414845.1 Alphaproteobacteria bacterium
CAGGGCTTTTTTATGAGTTCCAATCTGTCAATAATCTTCATGAGTTCGTCATCTATGGCAGAGGTAACATCAATCATCAAAAGTCTTAAATCGGCTTCGCCAGCCTCATCCCAAGCAACTGCAACCATTGCTTTCTCAAATTTGCGTTTTGCTTTAAAAATACCGGGAACGTCTACAAGAATGATTTCTGTTTCATCACGAACGACAATACCCCGTATTTTAGAACGGGTCGTCTGCGCTTTTGGCGTAACAATGGATATTTTTTGTCCGACAAGATGATTGACAAGTGTTGATTTTCCGGCATTCGGTTTTCCGAGTACGGCAACAAATCCGCATTTTTGTGTCATTTTTTTAATCCAATCTTTTTTATCATTTCTTCTGCTGCCTGAATAGAAGCCTCTTTTTTATTATGCCCCTCTCCATAGGTGTTTTCATAGCCTTCAACCTCAAGACAAATCCGAATTAAAGGGGCGTGTGCCGGGCCTTCCTGAGAAATAATGGTATAACGAGGAAGTTTTTTCTTGTTTTTTTGTACCCATTCTTGAAGGGTCGTTTTTGCTTCTGTGGGAATTTCAGAGATATTGGACACTTCATCTTCAAACAGATTCAAAATAACCTTTTTTGCCGTTTCATAATCACTATCCAAAAAAACGGCAGCCAAAAGTGCTTCTATGACATCAGCCTGAACAGATGGCGTAATTCCGCCTTTTTTATCGGAATGGGTAAGAAAAGCCTCTAAATTTATTTTTTTTGCGATTTTAAAAAGTGTTTCCTCTTTGACAAGCGCCGAAAAACGTTTAGAAAGAGCTCCTTCTAACTCGGACGGATACTGTTTAAATAAGAACGACGCAACAGTAAGACCTAAAACCCGATCTCCTAAGAACTCCAAACGTTCATATTTGGACTTATGAGAGCCTCGTGCCAAAGTTAAAGCCTCTTCTAATAACTTTTTGTTTTTAAAGTTGTATCCGAGTTTTTCACAAATCATTATTCAACCTTTTTGAAAAAACGACTGAAACGCAGTCCTTTTAGCCAATCTCCCCACTGCCAAAAAGCCAAAATGGAACTTGGTGCACCGTTAGAATAAAACAGGATGCCGGCAGGTCCCAAAATGTTTTCTTTCGGAACAAAGGTAACGTCTTCGTAACGGCTGTCTCTGGAATTATCACGATTATCACCCATCATAAAGTAGTGATCTTTCGGAACGAAAAAAGGTGGGGTATTATCAGCAATTTCCGAGTCGGAAACTTCCTGTATGAGATGCTTTTTCCCTCCCGGCAATTCTTCTTCATAGAGAGAAAAAGAGTTTTTTTGTCCGTTATAAATTGATTCCGTTTTTCCTTTGGCAACTCTGGGAACGGCTTTGTTGTTGATATAAAGGAGGCCTCCGATGACCTGTATTTTATCACCGGGCATACCGATGATACGTTTGATGTAATTGACAGAAGTATCTGTCGGTAATTTAAAAACGACGATATCTCCCCGTTCCGGCGCTTTGTTCCATACTCTTTCCTTTATCGGTACAATACCGAACGGAAATGAGTAACGGGACCAGCCGTAAGAGTATTTCGTGACAAATAAGTAATCTCCGGTCAATAAAGTCGGTTCCATAGAGCCGGAAGGAATATGAAACGGCTCAAAAAGGAACGAACGAAGTAACAAGGCAGCAAAAATAGCCATTATTAAAGAAAAAGTGTTTGATTTAAAAATTTTTTTCATAATTAGTTCTTTTCATTTGAATTTTTAAGACAGGTGTAGCATAATGCATAATTAAACAAATAGCAAGAGGAAGAATCATAATGATAACATTTAAACTGAAATCTCAATCCGGAAAGGCCCGTAGAGGGGAACTTTCAACAGCACACGGAACAATACAAACGCCTGCTTTTATGCCTGTCGGAACCTGTGCAACCGTTAAGGCACAGACTGTATCTATGGTAGAAGAAACCGGCGCTGAAATTATTTTAGGAAATACCTATCATTTGATGTTACGTCCAACGGCTGAAAGAATTGAGAGATTAGGGGGGCTACATACGTTTATGAATTGGCACCGACCGATTTTAACCGATTCGGGGGGATTTCAGGTTATGAGTCTTTCAAAACTCAGAAAAATTACGGAAGATGGCGTTTCTTTTCACTCTCATATTGACGGAAGTGCTCATCTGCTTACACCTGAGAGATCTATGGATATACAAA
>JAFQJY010000126.1 GCA_017414845.1 Alphaproteobacteria bacterium
AGAACGTAATATGTCAAGTCAAATGATGTTATGCAGATTGTTAAATATGCTTGGCATAACAAATTTAGAAGTAGCCTCTTCCGGTATGGAAGGGCTTAAAAAAGCCGGCGAATTTCAACCGGACCTTATTATTTTAGATGTGGAACTTCCTCAAATGAGCGGATACGACCTTTTGTATCTTCTCAAAAACAAAACGGAGACAAAACACATCCCTATTTTAATAGAAACGGCCAACGATACAAGAGAAGCCCGAGATAAAACGTTCAAAATGGGGGCAACGGATTTCATTACGAAACCTATCAACCCTCTTGAATTTTTTTCCCGCATTAAAGTTCAACTTGAAAACGGTCTGTTATTAAAACATCTTCACACACAACTCTCTCGTATTCAAGAAGAATTGTCTATTGCCAAGGAAATGCAACATTCTCTCATTCCGTCGGAAACATATCTTGAAAATGTCGGAGCCCATTACAAAATGGAAATGTATTCTCATTTCGAACCGACAAACGAAATCGGGGGCGATTTTTGGGGTATCATCCCCCTCAATAAAGAAAAGGCAGGTTTTTATATTTGCGACTTTTCCGGACACGGTATTTCTGCGGCACTCAATACTTTTCGTCTGCATGCCCTTATTTCTCAAACTGATGCCATTACCTTATCTGCACCGGCACATACGGTTGCCACACTCAATAATCAGATGAGAAAACTCCTTCCACGAGGACAATTTGCAACTTTTCTTTACGGAATTATTGACACCGAAAGAAATCTCTTAAGTTATGCTTCTGCCGGTTCTCCCAGACCTCTTTTAAAAATGCCTGACGGGAAATTTTTACGTTTACGAAGTTCCGGTATGCCCCTTGGAATAAAGAAAGACATTTGCTATGAAAATCATCAGGTCCCTTTTCCGCCTGAATCTCTTATCTTGTTTTACAGCGATGCTTTATTGGATGCCTGCAACACCGAGGGGGAACAACTTGGGGAAAAAGGATTCTTTGAAATCGCCACAACGGCATTTTGTCAAAAAAGAGCAAAAGATATTATTCCGGAAATCATCCAAAAATTTTATGAATATAGTCCTATGCCCTTAGAAGATGACCTAACCGCCTTTTTAATCAAGAGGGAAAAATGATACGCTTATATGTTTCAAATGATTTATCTTTAAATACATCTTTTTTACTAAATGAAAACCAACATCACTATGTAAAAAATGTTATGAGAATGTCTGTTGGTGAAGAACTCCTTGTCTTTAACGGAAAAGACGGGGAATGGTCGGCATATATTGAAAATATGACAAAAAAAGAAACAAGTATAACCTGTATCAAGCAAACCCGTTTGCAGACGGAAGAAAACCTGTCTGACATTTGGCTGTGTTTTGCTCCGATAAAAAAAACAGAATTTATTATTCAAAAAGCGACAGAACTCGGCATACAAACACTGGTTCCTGTCATTACGGACAGAACTGTTGTTCATGCGCCTAATATGGAAAAAATAAAAGCACAAGCCATAGAAGCCTCAGAACAATCCGAGCGATTGAGCATTCCGGAAATAAAAGACCCGATTCGTTTGGATAGGCTTATTGAAACGACACCTTCTGACAGAGTGTTTTTCTTTTTAAATGAAAGAGGGGAAGGTAACAGTCTCAACACATCTCTTTTCAAAACGGCATTTATGATTGGTCCCGAAGGCGGTTTTACAGAAAAAGAAA
>JAFQJY010000127.1 GCA_017414845.1 Alphaproteobacteria bacterium
AATTTTAGTTATCAACTGTGGAAGTTCCACTATTAAATATCAACTTTTTGAAATGGACGGCAGAGAAGTTCTCTGTTCCGGACTTGTGGAAAAAATCGGTGAATCTATTTCCAGAATTACGCATAAAAAAGCGCCGGGGACAGATGCCGAAACAAAAACCGTCATTGAGGAACGTTTTCCCTCTCATGCAGAGGGCATGCGTAAAGCCGTTGACATGATGATGACCGGCGATACGGCAGTCATTCACGATGTCAGCGAAATCAAAGGCGTCGGACACAGAATCGTTCACGGCGGTTCCTATTCAAAACCTGTTATTGTCACTGACGAAGTTATCGCAGAATTACGTAATGTTATTCCTTTGGCACCTCTTCATAACCCCGGACACATTCTCGGTATTGAAGTCGCTCAAGAGATTTTCCCGAATGCCCGCCATGTGACTGTCTTTGACACGGCTTTCCATCAGACAATTCCGGCTTATGCACATGTCTATCCCCTTCCCTATGAACTTTATGAAAAGGATCATATCCGTAAATACGGTTTCCACGGAACTAGCCATCAATACGTTGCAAAAAAAGCAGCAGAACTCATGGGTAAACCTTTAACGCACTGCAATATGATTACATGTCACATCGGATCCGGTTCAAGTATTGCAGCCATTCAGGAGGGACGTTGCATTGACACTTCTATGGGCTTAACACCGCTTCAAGGTCTTGAAATGGGAACCCGTGTCGGTGATGTAGATGCCTCTGTTGTCTGCTGGTTAATGCGTAATAAGGGCATGAGCATTGACGATGTTGATACCCTTTTACACAAAAAGAGCGGTCTGCTCGGCATTTGTGGAGCCAACGACTTGCGTGACGTTCATGCTTTGATTGCTAAAGGCGATGAGAAAGCCAAACTCGGACTTGATATTTTAACTTATCGCATTCGTGGTTATATCGGCTCTTACATGGCACAACTAGGTTATGTAGACGCATTAGTCTTTACGGCAGGCGTCGGCGAAAATGACGAAGTCGTTCGTCGTGATTCTTTAAAAGGATTAGAACCGTTCGGTATCATTCTTAATGAAGAGGAAAACAACAAACGTGTCGGTGAATATGCGCTTATTTCTGCACCGGCTTCTGCTGTTAAAGTCTTTGTCATTCGGACAAACGAAGAATTAGCAATCGCCGAAAAAACAATGGATTTACTCTAATTAGAAAAAATTCTGTTTCAAAACGCCTGAGGTCCCTGCCTTAGGCGTTTTTTAACTTGACAAATGTGACAAAAAAGTTTATAAAAAAAATCCTAGAACGAAGGATTTTTTATGTTTGCCGGTAAAAAAACAGTTTGCTATTTAGATATGGATGGTGTTCTTGCTGATTTTGTTTCACAGGTACGCCTGACGACCGGTTTTGATGTCCAAGGGTTTAGGAACAGAGAACTTTCTCAGGAAGAAAAAAACATTCAGAAAACCGTTTTTAATCATGTTGACACCGATAAGGTATTTTGGAAAACAATGCCCAAACTCAAAGATGCCGACAAACTGGTTGCATTTTGTCTTTCACACTTTGATGAAGTTAAAATTTTAAGCACATATCGTCCTCCGAAAGAAAATCCGGCTCGTTTTATTGAAGTCAGAAAAGATAAAATCCGTTGGATACGGTCGCAATTTCCAAATCAGTTTAAAATAGAGGACATCCTCGTTACACAAGAACCGAAACACTTACATATCAATCCTGAAAAAATCAATTATCTCGTTGATGATACGACTTCTGAAATCAAAGAGTGGAACGCAAACGGCGGCATCGGTTTTCTGTACACGGGATATGACACATTCGCAAACATTTTTAACAGAACAAGGGAGAAAAACAAATGCAGGTAGTTTTACTTATTTACGGCTTACCGGCCTGTGGCAAACGAACAATTGCAAAAACGATTGCCGAAAACAATCATATGGTTTTATTGGATAATCATTTTTTCAATAACATTGTTTACCCTTACGTCGTCGTTGACAGCGACAGCCGTGTTGACATCAGCCGATACGTCTATAATATTCGTCAAAACTTTTTGGATGCGGTTGAAAAATACAGCAACAAACAAAACGGCTATGTTTTCACAAATGTTTTACTGGATACGGATGATGACCGTGCCTCTGTTGAATCTTTAAAGAAATTTGCCAAAAGTTTAGGATATCCGTTTGTTGCCGTTCATTTGGTTTGTGATGAAAAATCTGTCAAAGAGCGCATCGGTACACCGGAACGAGCCAGCAATTACAAGTTGACGGATTATGATATCTATCAAGAGTTCGTGACAACAACAAAGTTTATGGATTTGGAGGATGTCTTGACACTTGACACCAGCGATAAATCCATTTCCGAAAGCGCCCAAATCATCGCTGATTATGTCAAAGAGAGTATGAGAAAGTAGAAATCTTCCCTTGTACGAAAGGACACATTTATGAAACTATCCGATAAATTACAAAAGTGGGTAAACAATGGTTTTATTTCACAGGAACAGGCAGACCGAATTCTGACCTCAGAACGTTCTGCTCATTCCGGTTTTCTTTGGAAATGGCTTTATGGAATTGCAGGACTTTTTATTGGGTTAGGCGTTATTTTAGTCATTTCTTCCAACTGGGATTTAATTTCTGCTCCAATTAAATTATTAGGAGATTTTGCTATTTGGGGAGGAGTTTTATACGGAACTTACATAAGTATTATCCGTAATCGAAAATATATGAAAGAACTGTTTTTAATTCTTTCTTTCTTATTTGTCGGTGCCACAATCGGTCTTGTCGCTCAGAGTTTCAATTTAAACGGCGGATGGCAATCATTTGCTCTATCTTGGACTTTATTAGGGCTTCCTTTTGTATTCCTAAGTCGCTCTCTCGCATTTAACATTCTTTGGCTATATTTGCTTGGAACTTCCATTGAATTCGGCATTATTGAAATACTGTTTAGATCCCTAACTGACCACTTAGAAATAAGTATATTGACAATTACAGCGTTATCATTACTCAGTTATGCCTGTAAAAAATTAGATAAATATGTTCACGCTTATGTCCTATTACCAAAGGCTCTTGAACATCTGTCTATGTTTATGGCATATATAACTGCTTTTTTTACTTGTTTTTTTCACCGTCTTTACTTTTTTTCTTATTTTTCAGACGGTACTTTCTTACTTGCATACCTTGTCGCGTTCACATTTTTTGGCATTCGTATGTGCTTGGCATTTAAAACTCATAATATGCTTTCATTTAAAAGAAATGCCATTATCGTTGAATTTTATGTTGCCTTGATTTTTATAACACGTTTTGGAGATTTATTCTTATCAGGCATTGGTTTTATTTTAGGAGGATTTGCTGTTTTAGGCCTTATTTATCTACTTAAAAGAACAGCCAAATATATCACAGAAATGGAGGCTTTTCATGAATAAGAAATTCTTAATTTTAGCCCTTTCTTTCCCTTTTATTGCCCTTATTGTTTGGACCATATCGCTTTATATACAACAATCAACAGGAACAGAAATCAAAGTTGCTATTATGGGATATGATCCGAGAGATTTACTATCCGGTCATTATATCCGCTATACGATTGATTGGAAAAAAACAGATTGTTCTCAATTTCCAAACGGAATTTGTCCGAAAGAGGAATTCTGCAAACAATCTCGCTTCGGAAATCAATGCCGTTTTTATATTCCTGAACGACACGCCGAAAAATTAGATCGATTATTCAGACGTCGCAACAATACAACTATGATTTTTGAAGTTATCTACTCTTACCAAGCGGGAAGAGAGCCCTTGGCAAAGAAACTTCTTATCAACGGAAAAGACTGGCGAGAAAGTTTAAAAAAGAAATAAATGGGAAGATAAAATATCTTATTTGTAATTAGAGTTTAGAAAAAAATTTTGGCGGATGGGGCGAGATTGCTCGCTTACGCTCGTCCTCATCGACTAATCATTTGCAAAAACAAGAAAATTTAATTATTTTTATTCAATTCCGACCAACAACTCAATACAGACGATAGTTCTTCGTCCTATTTCGTTGGGTCTCATTGCTTATCCCCAAAAAAAGAGCAAGCATTTGCTCTTTTTGTCGTGGCAGTCCCCGAACCTCATACCCACCTTAAAAAAATGCACCCTCTCGGGTGCTTAGCCTTTTCATCTAAATTCGTCACGGTCGCTCAAAGCGCCCTAACTCACTAAGATGAATACGGAGCTTGCAGATGAAAAAATGTCCCCCGGACACTTTTTCCCTTAGCGCTTTGGCGGATGGGGCGAGATTGCTCGCTTACGCTCGTCCTCATTTCATTCGGACCATCCTGACGGATGTCATCTCCGTTTCACTCCGATTCCGAACTCTGCTCCCCCGAACCTCACTCCCCTCCTAAAAAAAACGCACCCTTTCGGGTGCTGTTTTTTTCTGGCGGATGGGGCGAGATTCGAACTCGCGTTAGGCTTTAGACCTAAACACACTTTCCAGGCGTGCGCCTTCAACCACTCGGCCACCCATCCGCTGGAACAGAAGTCTTTATACATAACTTTTTTCGCTTTTGCAAGTAAAAAATTATTTTTTTCTTCCTTTTTTCAGTTTTTTCTTCTACCATTTATCCGAAAGGATTTTTTTATGAGTTTATATACACCACCTGAATTTATCCAAAAACGCATCATTCAAAGTGTTCAAAATGACAAACAGGAACTCTTAAAATACTTACTTTTCAATTATAATTCCGACGACAAATCAGAAATGCTTATTAAAACAAAACTCCTTTCACTCATTACGAATGAACCGAATTGTTTTAATATTCCTCTTATAACAGGTTCCGTTTGGCTGACAGATGATAAACATCATCAGATTTTAATGACACATACAAAACAGGGCTGGAACATTCCTCAACATATTTCAAACTCGGATGCTGATTTAGAGGCCGTTATTTCGGACACTCTCAAACAAAACTTTAACATATCTGCCGTTTCAAAAGGCATCTTTGATTTGGATTACACGGAAGATGATAAAACTTACGAAATTTGTTTTCTGATGAGAACTTCCTTTCCGACAGAAATACCCTTAAAAAATTGTCGTCTAATGACAGAAAATGACTTAAATCGTATTTCTTTTAATCAGTCTGTCACAATGATGCGACGCTTGAATAAGTGGAAGAGTATCTCAAAAGAAAGAAAATAAAAAAAATACTTGACAAGATATTCTAAAAAAGGTATGTTTGCCCTATCCAGTTAAGAGCCCAGATGGCGGAATTGGTAGACGCGCTCGTTTCAGGTGCGAGTGTTGAGAGACATGGAGGTTCGAGTCCTCTTCTGGGCACCAATTCAATTAAGGAGTTAAAATGGCGAACATATCATTTTTCTCTGGCGATCTTCCTGACGATGTCAGTTTTCAAGAATCCATAGCCGTAGATACAGAAACAATGGGTCTTAATCTTCATCGTGACAGGCTTTGTTTGGTTCAAATCGCCGACAAGCACGGAAATTGTTATTTGGTTCAGATAAAGAAAGGCGTAGAACCTCGGCATCTTAAAGAAGTTCTTGCCGACAAGAATCTGCTTAAAATATTTCACTTTGCCCGTTTTGATGTTGCGGCAATCAAACAGAATTTAGGTATTGATTGCGCCCCGATTTACTGCACGAAGATTGCACACAAACTCGTTCGGACATCTTCAGATGCGCATAGTTTAAAGGCGTTGTGCAAAGAGTTTTTAAACATAGAACTTGAAAAAGAGCAACAAGTTTCTGATTGGGGAGCCGAAGAACTTTCAGAGAAGCAACAACATTATGCTGCTAATGACGTTCTGTACTTACACGCCATCAAAGAAAAACTGGATGCCTTACTGGTTCGGGAAGGAAGACAGGCGGTTGCTCAAGCCTGCTTTAACTTTATGTCTGCCCGTGCCGAGTTGGATTTACAAGGGTTTGATACACCTGATATTTTTGCTCATTAAAGGAAAAGAAAATGGAAGATACAGAAATTATTGCGCAGGGACGTCATGTTCTTGAAATTGAAAGCAACGCTGTCCGCTCAGTTGGAGAGGCACTTGGAGAAAACTTCGTCAAAGCCATCAGAATGCTTTATGCGACAAAAGGACGTGTTATTGTTACCGGCATGGGTAAAAGTGGTCATGTCGGCAAAAAAATTGCGGCGACACTGGCCTCGGTCGGAACCCCTGCGTTTTTTGTTCATCCCGGTGAAGCCAGCCATGGGGATCTTGGTATGTTTACAACAGATGACACTATTTTAGCCCTATCTTATTCCG
>JAFQJY010000128.1 GCA_017414845.1 Alphaproteobacteria bacterium
ATTTGGATTATCTTGTGATAGAACACATGGAACCGGATCATGGCGCTTTAATTGCCGAAATATGCGAAAAATATCCGTCGGCACAAGTGGTTGTCAATCAAAAAATCGCCATGATGATAGAACAGTTTTTCGGATTGGATGTTTCTTCTCGGGCATTGATTGTAAAAGAGGGAGATACCCTCAATACAGGAAAACATACACTTTCTTTTGTTATGGCGCCGATGGTTCATTGGCCGGAAGTGATGATGGTCTATGACAGCACCGAGAGGATACTGTTTTCTGCTGACGGTTTTGGTTCGTTCGGTGCATTGGACGGTGTTTTGTATGCTGATGAGGTGGATTATGAAAATCAATGGCTTGGTGAAGCCCGCAGGTACTACGCTAATATCGTCGGTAAGTACGGAATGCCTGTTCAGACGGTTTTGAAAAAAGCAGCAGGACTTGATATTCAGATGATTTGTCCGCTTCACGGTTTGATTTGGCGTAAAGATTTGGGCTGGTTTATAGATAAATATCAAAAGTGGAGTACTTATACGCCGGAAGAAAAAGGTGTTCTTATTGTGACCGGTTCTATCTATGGTCATACACAGGCAGTTGCGGATAAGTTAGCAATGATGCTGACCGAAAAAGGACAGAAAAATGTCCGTGTTTATGATGCGGCAAAAACGCATTCGTCAGATCTGTTATCAGAGGTTTTTCGTGTCGGAACGGTTGTGTTGGCTGCGGCGACTTATAACGGCGGTGTTTTTGCGCCGATGGAAACTTTTTTAAACGAGATTAAAGCGCATACGGTTGCCAAAAGAACATTCGGATTTATTGAAAACGGTTCTTGGGCTCCCTCGGCAAAAAACTTTATGCAGGGAATTTTATCTTCTTTGAAAGAAACCGTGTTCTTGGAAGAAAGCCTTTTGATTAAATCTGCATTCAAAGGAGAACAACTTCCTGATTTAGAACGTATGGCTGATTCAATTGTTCGGGTATCAATGGAATAAAATGAAAAAAATCAGGAACTTTATTGCCTTTCAAAAATACGCAGATACGCTGAAACATTTAAAGCGAACCGGTTGGGTTATGAGTGGTGTTTCAGAGCCGGAAACAGTGGCTTCTCACAGTTGGCGGATGGCTGTTATGGCACTTCAAAGCGCTCAGTATATTAAAAGTGAAGGGGCTGATTTGATGCAGGTATTAAAATTATGCTTACTTCATGATGTGGCAGAAGGTGTTATCGGTGATATTGTTCCTGAGCATCATCAGGATGCAGGCGAAAAAATATCCGATATTCAAAAAGAAGAAATGGAGAAAAAAGCCTCCCGAAATTTAGCAGAAGAAATGGATTTTAAAGATATTTTATCCGTTTTTGAGGAATATAATTCGGGAACAACAAAAGAGGCTCGGATTGCAAAAGATTTAGATAAATTAGATATGCTGATTCAGGCTGAAGCATATCGTGAAAAATATCCGAGTTTAGAACGGTTGAAAGAGTTTATGAAATGGAATGAAAACGCTGTAAAACTTCCTTTTTATTCGGAGGTTCTTGATGAAATAAAAAAGGAAGTTAAATCACACGATTGATAATTTCCAGAGCATCCGAAACCGTGACGTTTTTATCCTGCGCAGTCAAAAGATGATTCCAAGAGATATTACCGATATGAACGGTAAGTTGTTCAATGAGTGCTTCTTTTGTTTTGACATCAGAGGGATTTTGCTTGCGTTTTTTGACTCTGCCGGCACGGGCACCAAGTGGTGCTTCCAACCACAGACCGCAAAAGGGAAATTTGCGTGCTTCTTTTTGGATAAGTAGCCTTTCTTCTTCACTGTAAAAAAGCCCTTCTGCAATAACCGTAAAGCCGTTTTTCAGATAAATACGGACATAGCGTCTCATCTCTCTATAAACGGCTTTTTCCCATTCCGGCGTATAGAAAGAAGCATTTAATTCATCAGAAAAAGGAACGCCTGCCAAATTCTTTCGTATGATATCGTCTCTGACAATGAGAGCGTTAAAAAGGGGAGCGCATTCTCTGGCAACTCTGGATTTACCACTGCCGGATAATCCGCCGATAGAAATCAAAACAGGATTTTCGGTTTGTCTGGGCAGATAATGGCATAACAACGGATTTCCCATAAGAGCCAAAAGATGATTCAAAAAAATACTGGCACAACGTTTATCCGTCAGTTCGGTAAGTTCTGATAAAAAACGGGATAATTGTTGTAAAATCCGTTTTTTAGGCATTTTTTCTCCAACCGGTTCAATGAAATGTTTTTTTTGTCCGTTGAAAGACATTTGACGAACAGAAGGCAGACAAAGACCTTTTTGATAGAAATTGACCCATATTTGGGCCAGTTCCATCATTTCAAAACGGTCTATTTTTTTCTTTTGATAGGCTGTTTCAAACGTTTGCATCAGACATTTCCCTGAACATCAGATAACATCTGAGGCGAAAACCCCATATCGGAAAGGGCTTTTTCCCACTTTTGATGATGAGGGGTTTCAAAAATGAGTTTTGAAGAAGCCTGAGAAATCAACCAGGCATTTTCGGCAATTTCCGTTTCCAGTTGTCCGGGGAGCCATTTAGCACATCCTAAAATAAACAAGGCGTTTGCAGGACCTTTCCCTTGAACCAAATCTTCTATAACCGTTTGAGAGGTGGAAATAGAAATGTTGTGTCCCAGTGATAAAGTGTCTTCTCCCGTATAGTCGGAGGAATGTAAAACAAATCCCCTGTTTTCATCAACAGGTCCTCCTTCCATAATTGCAGGATAATACTTTTCTTCTCCAAACGGTAATTTCATCTGAGAAAGAACGTTGCGAAAAGAAACATAGCGCAGGGGTTGATTGATAACAAAACCCGTTACGCCGTCAATTTTTGTGTCCGAACACAGGTAAATGACAGTTCTTTGAAAACGAACATCTCCGATGGCCGGTGAGGCAATCAGAAGTTTTCCGTTAAAGTCAGAAAGATTATAACTCTTTGTCGTCAATGCTGACATTCTCCATGACTTCAGCCATGTCGTGATTATCATCACTTAAATCGGAAGCATCCTCTAAAATATCCAGTCCGTCATCATCTGCACCGTCAAAAAG
>JAFQJY010000129.1 GCA_017414845.1 Alphaproteobacteria bacterium
AGTAATAATTTAATCAAAAAACCTGCCCGAACGGCAGCGACAAAAAGCCATATCAATTCAACAAAACCGGCCGTAAAAACGCCCCAAGCCAACGCATATGCGGGATTAGAAAAGAAGGGCGATAAAAACACCAAAAAACCTATCATCATCAGGTTTAAAAGACACGGAACGAAAGCCGAGGCTGCAAAACGTCCGACCGAATTTAAAACACAGGCAAACAGCGACAGCAACGATACGGCCATTAAAAACGGAAACGTAATTCTGGAAAGTTCGGTTGTTATCTCTAATTTGCCGGCAATTTTATCAAAACCGGGGGCTAAAACGACCATTGCCAACGGCATAAAAATTTCCATCAAAATCGTCAAAACAAGCAAAATATAAAACAAAACCGTCAACGCCTCTGAGGCAAATACTTTTGCCTTTTCTTTCCCGTTTTCCTTCATTACCTTTGAAAAAATAGGAATAAAGGAAACATTCAACGTTCCTTCGGCAAATAAACTGCGAAACAAATTAGGAAAACGAAGTGCCACAAAAAAAGCATCGGCAAATAAAGTTGCTCCTAAGTACTTAGCAATTAAAACATCACGCACAAAACCGATTAAACGGCTGAGCAACGTAAATCCACTTAAAGTGGCTATGGACTTCAATAATGACATAGTTTGGAAGTATATCTTTTTTAATCCTTTTTATCAAGTTCTTTTGATTTTGAAATAAAAATAATTCCCTGTTTCATCAAATGTGTCTTTCCTTTGGGAACACGAGGATAAAACAAATGTCCTCTTTGCCTCTGACGGCAAACGGCTCTTTCTGGTAACCACAAGCATGATTGGACAGGAATAAACGGTGTGTTATAACTGTCCATCAACTTAAAACGTCCGGCCTTGATATCCGTAACGGTGGTCCAATGTTCGTCCATTTCCAAATCATGGACCCAAAAAATACAGGCGCCGGCTTCTTTTTCTATTTTTTCTTTAAGTTTTTTTGCCGTATTCTCAATACTCTCTGTCGTTTTTTCGTACGGGAATTCATACGTCAGACTGATGCCTGTTTTTTCAAAAACATAGGCAATCGCCGTATCAAGTAATTTTTTCATCAACTCCAAACTTGTCCCGTGATGAAGTAATTCCTCCATACGTCCGGCATCAATAACCGTTTGTATCAAATGCCGAAAAAAAGCACAACCGCCGTAATAGGAAAAATGATAATCCTTACAAATGACCTTCCGACAGGCATTTAATACCGCATAGACACCACAAAAAAAATCAACTTCACCTTGTGTATAAACTTTCATGACACTCTCCCGACAAAACAACCAGACAAAAGTGCCACTAACGGCACAATTTTATTTTCGCACAAAAACACATAAAAGACAATACTATTTTATGTATCTATACAAAAAAACACTTGTTTAAAATCAAACAGATTTCCATATCATTCTTGTGGTCATCTAAAAAGGAGGATAAAAATGACAAAATACTTAAAACTTTTCGCTCTCATCTGTCTGACGGCAGGAATGCTTTCAGCCTGTGCACCGTGCAAAACAAAGCACTGCCCGAAAAAGCATAAAACAGAAACGGTTCAGATGTCTTGTTCCTGTACGGAAGACGGAAAAACTTGTACTTGCACAAAATAACTTGACAAGCGTCCTTTCTTATGCTATAAGGGAAACCATTGTATAAGAAAGGATATCGCTATGGAAAATGAATGGACAGACGAAATGACGTCAGAAGTTTCAGAGAATACTGAAAACACCGAAAATACGGAGGAAAACGCCCTTGAAAATGAAGAAACCGAAAACGAGGTTTCTGAAGAACAGGATCATATGCCTCAACAAAAAAACGGAAAAGCCATAAAGATTCGTGGCGGTAAAGCCGGCAAAAAAGTAAAACCGGTTAAGGTGGCAAGTAAGAAAGCACGTCCTGTTAAAGTTGTTGCTAAAAAGCCCGTTCGCAAGATTGCTACGGCTCGTTCAAAGGCTCTTTTGAATATGGCCAAGCAACGTCAAAAGCAATTTACACGCTAAATTTAAATGAGCGAATTTAAGATTCCGCCCGTTTTATATCACGGGACACGGGTTGTTTTTGACGATTTTGAACCGTTCAGTCAGTTTGCAAGCAAAAAAACGGCCTTATGTTATCTGGAAAAACCGGCCCACAAGTCATCTTCATCCATAAAGGTGGAGCATACATCTCTTTCTGAATATTTATCACAGAGTGTTATTACGTCTTTTTCAGCACTGAAAGAAACAAAAGCGGATAGAGAGCCTAAAATTCTGATTCCAGTTCAGTTGACAATGCGCCACCCGTTTCACTTAAAGCACTCAGGCTTTCACTTTACCGATATGTTGGAGGGAATTGTTTATCATCTTTTGGAAGACAACAAGGCTCCCGTTTCTCCCAACAAGGCAACACCTCAGAGCGATTTTATTTTTAAAAACCCGTTGGAAATTTCTCATACAGATGTTTGCAAAGAACTGAAAATGGACACCTTGTTCTCTGTCACGGAAGACGAAGAAAGAAATCGTGCCCATTTATCTAAGCAACGCTTTATTCAATTCCTTGAAAAAAACGGCTATGACGGCATTGTTTACGACTATCATGATCATCACGGAAATGATGAACCGGCTTATGCTATTTTCAGAAAGGAACAGGTTTTACGACTGGATAAACCTAACCCGAGACAAGGGCAATTTATCCCCCCGCAAAATAAAGAAATTGAAAAAATCGCTACCCGTTACATACGAAACCACAAAGAGAGAACATTGACTATAACCGAATATTTAGCGCGGTTAGACAGTTATTCAAGATAACATTTTATAAACAATCGGCAAAACGATAAGTGCCCATACGACAAATGCGTACATACAAGACAGACACACCAATAAACTGCCGATATCTTTTGCCTTTTTAGAAAGCAAATGATAGTCATCGGATATTCTGTCCACGACCGTTTCTATTGCTGTATTGACCAATTCTGCGAATAAAATAAAAGCAAGAGAACCCCACAAAAACAAAATTTCAATCAAAGATACGGGTAAAAAAAACAGGAGAATCGTTCCCAGAACAAACACAAACATATCCTGCCGAAAAGCAACCTCTGATTTCCACGCCGAAACAAAGCCATTCCATGAATAGCCAAAAGCCTTTACGATTCGCATGCCCCCCTTATCCTGAGATTTCATTTAAATTATCCCATTGTATGACAAGGCACTTGTTGACAAGTGATGTTTTTAGAAGAAACTTTCTGTGTTTTCTTACACTTATCCATTTCTCTCAAAATACCGATACCGGCACCGATACAACTCAATAAAGCGCCGATAATTTCAAAAGTTTCCACAATGGTTTTAGCATCTACATCCATTTTAACCTCCTTTTAACGAGAGTTCCCCTTAGGCGGTAAAGACGCCCCGTTTGCCGTTGCCGGTTCAAGACGTTTTGGAGGGTCAATCTTACGGCAGGCCTCTGCTACATCACCGACACATTTTACCAAAGCAGCTGTAATTAATAATGCCCCGACAATTGTTTTAGCATCTACATCCATTTTAACCTCCTTTTAACGAGAGTTCCCCTTAGGCGATAAAGGCGCACCGTTCGCCGTTGCCGGTTCAGGACGTTTTGGAGGAAA
>JAFQJY010000130.1 GCA_017414845.1 Alphaproteobacteria bacterium
GACATCCCTTCCACAGGAACGGGAACGGCTTTCACTTCCACGCCCTTTTCTTTCAACAACGGAACCAAACCCGATTCTTCCGGCATATAACTGTTAAAGGATGTTTCATCTTTTAAGACACCCTGAACGGCTCGCCCTTGAATCTCAACGGAACGCACATCACCTGCCTCAACCTTTTGAATAAGAGCAGAGAACGGTATTTCCTCGCCTTTTTTCATTGCCGTCGGCTCAAAAAAGAGATTAGAGACAAGCATCACGCCCAAGAAAATTAAAATCCATATAACGAACGGGTTTGTTTTTTTACGCATTTGATAAATTCCTCAACTTTATTTTCTTTATAATATCTGATTTTTTGCCCTCTGTGTCAAGACTGCCCAAGCATAAAATTTTATGTCCGTTTCTAAAACACGGAAGAGAAGAAGCAACAACGGCAGGCAAATTTGAAACACGAACTTTTTCATCCGAAATACCGACGGTTACCGAACGGAAAACCTCTATATCAAAAGGTCCCCATTCATATTTCCTGTCGGGCAGAAGTTCCTGACGAGCAGGCAGTCTTATCCGTTCTGCACAAACAAAAACTTTTTTTCTGTAAACACCTGCATAACATCCGCAAAGCGTTGCTTTACCTCCGTTTTTTAGAGTCTCATACAAATGCTCTGCCGACTCTAAATTGATAAACGAATCGGATGAGGAAAAAACTTTCAGCAACCGGCACAAGACCCGTATTCCTATTTCTTCGGGAAGTGATAAAAAGTCCTTTAATGAGTAGCAGGCATACCCGTCCTCACAAATCGTCACTTTTTCCATAAAATCATCCGTTGTTTTTTCAAGTGCCTGTTTTGCACGAAAAAGACGTTTTGCAGACAACCCTATTTTCTCATTTTCAAGGCCGAGTTCTGACAGTGTTTTTTTAGCCTTTCTGAAACGAACACGTTCATATATCGGATTTTGATTAGAACTGTCCTCTGCCCAGACGATATTTTGTTCTTTCAAAAAAGCCTTTAACGACTCGTGAGAAACAGTTAAAAGCGGACGAATAAGCCATACTCCCTCCCGTTTGACTGTCGGTGCCATTGCTGACAAACCGTCTATACCGCTTCCTCGGGAAAGACGCAGGAGAAGCGTTTCGGCCTGATCATCTTCGTGATGTCCTAAAAACAACGCAGAAATATCTCGTTCTCTACATGCCGTTAAAAGCAAATCATAACGGGCTTCTCTTGCTTTTTCTTCAATACGGGTTGTCGGTTTTTCTCCTTTCCAATATAAAATCGTATGTTTTATTCCTTTTTGAGATAAAAAAGTATGTACATCAGATGCCTCTTTCTCCGATTCGGGACGTAGTCCGTGTTCTACCGTAAAAGCCTCCAAACCAATCCCTTTTTTCTTTGCCCATTTATCTGTCAAAAGTGTCAGCGCCAAACTGTCGGCACCACCGGATACGGCAACACCGACCGATTTTGTATCGGCAGGCAACATCTTTTCTAAATTTTGAACAAAATCGTCAAAAGAAATTACGGACATGAAAGTTTTTTAGCCTCGCTTTTGGCTTTTTGTTTTAAGGTATCAGATGCTTTCGGAAACTCCGTCGGCAAATTTTCAAAAGCCGTACAGGCATCTTCTTTTTTATCCAAATAAACCATACTCATCCCGAGTTTCAGAAGACAATCTGCCCCTTTTGAACTTTTTTTATTGATACCGGAAGCAAAAGCAACTGCTGCTTTTTCATACTGTCTTCTGGCATAAAAAGTCTCACCGAGCCAATAGCGGGCATTATCAGCCAAACCGTCGGACGGATATTCCTCTAAAAACTTTTCAAAAGCCTTTTGAGAGGCTTCATATCTCTCATCCCCGAGCAGACTGTATGCATGTTCATAGGCCTCTTTTGCCCCTTTTTTCTGTTCTGTTTTCTCTTTAACTTCCTGCTTAATTTCAGCCGTTTTAAGGGCTTTTACCTGTTTTTCAAGCATTTCAAACCGAACGACATTATCTTGATTCATTTTTTGAATCTTTTCGGCGAGTTTTTGATTTTCAAAACGAAGTGTTTCTATCTCACCGGTCAATTCCCGAAAACGTTGCTCTATCTCCGTTAAACGAGAATACATATAGTTATCCCCTGTTTGAACCGGTGTTGTTTCATCGGATTGACTCTGAACTGAATCGGCGACAACCTGTGCTTGAGAGGCAACAGGAACACCCTCTTTATAAACTTTTCGCTGTAAAAGTGTTAAATCTCTTTCCAATCTGTCCATTCTGTCAATAAATGAACGGGCGTCCGAATCAAGCGCTAAGGCCGATACAGGACATAAACACACTAAAAGAAGTAAAAGATATTTTTTCATTTTTCGTTTTCCTTAAAAAAAAGCTCTGCTTATTGTATAAGCAAAGCCCTTTTTTTTAAAGTCTTTTTTTAAAAATTAAAAAACAACCGTCACACCACGGCGATTTTTTGCCCATGCTTCCTCATTAGAACCGAAAGCAATCGGTCTTTCTTTACCGTAAGAAATCGTCCGAATCCGTTTCGGAGCAACACCTTGACGAATCAGAAAGTTTTTAATTTCCGTTGCTCTTGTTTCACCAAGTGCCAGATTATATTCACGTGTTCCACGTTCGTCGCAATGTCCCTCAATGGCAATATAGGCATTCGGATGTGCATTCAGCCACTCGGCCTGTCTTGTCAAAACCTCCACACTTTGCGGTGTCAGATAGGCATTATTAAAGCCGAAATAAACCGTTGACTCTGTTGCCTGTTCAAAGGCTTTACTCATTTGCGTGGCATCCAGATTATCCACATCTACCTCTGCCCAAGCAGCATCTCTGTGCGCTCTTTCGGATTCGCTCATAATTTCCTTATCCCGTGTCGCACAGGCGGTAACAACCAAAAAAACCATCAAACTTAAAATAATCTTTTTCATTTTATCTCTCCTTTTTTTGATGAATGGATACAAAAAACCCACCTATCCTCCGGTCACATAAGACCCGACAGAGACATCGGCGGGTTTTTCAAACTTATTTGTCTTCGCAAGGAAGAGTTTCAGCAGCCGTTGAGCGTGTTTTTTCCGGTGCAACATCATTGGATGCGCAAGCAGATAAAACTGTGCAAGCAACTAACAAAGCAAAAACGATTTTTTTCATAATTGTCTCCTTTTTTTAAAACACTTTTTATATTTACTCTATTTTTGTTCCGTTGGCAAGTCTTCTTTTACATTTTTTCTTTCTTTTTCAGCCAAAGGATTATCGTCCGTTATTTTTTCGGTCGTTTCCTCATATTTAGACGGCTCTGTTTCGCCATCAAAAAATTTCTCACGGAACATTTCCTCAGCACTTTTAGACGGAGGCATATCCGGAGAGGCTTCTCTTTCAGCCAACGGCTCTTCTTTTACGGTCGTTGTCGTCGTGGTTGTGGTGGTTGTCGTCGTTATGGTTTCCGCTTCGGATTTTTCCGAAGCCTCTTCCTCTTGTCCTTCCATATAAACCAAAGACTCATCCGTTACAACAACGGAACCTTCTTCAATA
>JAFQJY010000131.1 GCA_017414845.1 Alphaproteobacteria bacterium
CGGATCCATGGCGTGTTCAGCATCAATATAGGCACACGTACCCCCCTGCTTTTGAGACTCAGCCACCACATGAAGTGCCAATGTTGTCTTACCTGAACTCTCCGGCCCGTAAATTTCAATAACACGTCCCTTTGGAAGTCCGCCGATACCAAGCGCCATATCCAATCCCAAAGAGCCTGTGGAAACAGCAGGTATCTGCACGGCATTTTCACACTGTCCGAGCCTCATGACCGATCCTTTCCCGAACGCTCTTTCAATCTGTGCCAAAGCGGCACCTAATGCTTTTTCTTTATCCATCATTTTTTGTTCCTTTTCTTTAAAGTTGATATTGCATTCTATCCTAAACTTTTTCTTAAAATCGTCAAGCAAAATCTTCTTTTTTTAAGAAAAACTCTTGATTTTTTAATAAAAAAAAGAGTACACTGTCTGCAATATAAAAACAACCTGAAAAAAACGAGGTTTCCATGAGATATTTTTTAAGCATCTTTTTTGCACTTGTCATCACATTTTCGCTTCCCGTATTTGCAAAACCTGCCTCTTCAAAATCGGCACAAGAACAGGAAAAACAATCCGGCAAAGGCCGATATCATGAGTATCAGGAAGAGGAACAAACAAAAAAAAAGGAAACTTACCGTTTTGAAAACGGTTGTGGCAGTAAAGGACACCCGATTGTTTATGCTACTTTTACCAACTATCCGCCCTTCGGCTGGGTAGAAAAATTTGAACCCTATATGGCACCGGTCTATTATGAAGCCCATGGTCTTGCGCAAAAACTTTTGAATCATATCGCAAAAAAAACAGAAATTGCTGTTATGGAAAAAAGTTTTGCCACTTATAATCAAGCCGTACGAGCCCTTGACAGAGGCGAAATTGACCTGCTCCTGGGAACTTATTTTGACGGCGATCCGTATTCCCACAAAGCCTATGTTTTTCCGGCCTTTACAAACAATCCTTTCATCCTTGTCGCCTTGAAAGGAAAAATGCCACCAATCAACGGTTGGGAAGATTTAAAAGGGAAAAAAGTTGTTTTAAGAAACGAGGAAGGTCTTTGGCCGATGATTGAGGGAATCATCCCTGACGGCATTCATTTTAAATACGTTACAGGTGCTCGTAATGCTTTCAAACTCCTTGTCAACAAAGAAGCCGATTTTATTTTATCCAGCCGATATGCCGTTGAGACGGAAATTGCTCGTTTCAAACTGAATAATTTTATAGATATTTCCGATAAGTTTTTAAAAGAGCCTAAACTTTTCTTTGCTTTCTATAAAGACGGTGAATGCAACACCAAAATAAGAAAGATTTTTGAAGAGGAAATGAAAACGCTGGCTAACGACGGAGAATTTATGTCTTTTTTATTTAACGATACCATTAAAGAATGGAAAGAAAAATTTAAGGATGAACCTTCTATTCTTATTCGGGAAGGATTTGAAATGGACGATGACATGGCCTCTTTCTTTGAAGAAGAAGAGAAAGAAACCGCCACACAGGAAACACGTAAAAAGAAATTGGCTGACTTAGATGTTGATATTCTTGTCAATGCGCTGACAAAACCTGTTTCTGATGAAAAAAAGACAGATGAGGACGGTAATGACGATACAGAAACACAAACAACAGAGTCAGAACAACCTCCTGCCTCTGCAAGCATTCCGTTTCCCGAATCTGAAAATCTGAAATAGCAGTTATATGCACTCCATTAAAATCCTGTGCATATAACACAAAATCTTACACGATTTACGGCTGATTTGTCGCCGGTAATAAGAACTGAAAATCAGGATTGATTTCACGAGCCCGTTTAATAAAATCTTCCAAAGATTTATTTTTAAGTGTTCTTTTAGGTAAGACATGATGAGATAACGGGTTGACCTGTTTTCCGTTTTTAATAACCTCATAATGAAGATGAGCGCCTGTTGCCCGTCCTGTAGAACCGACAGTTCCGATAATATCTCCTTTTTTAACAGCAGAACCGACACGAAGTCCGTTCGTATAGGTATGCAAATGTGCATAAGCCGTAGAATAGGTACTGTTGTGTTTAATTTTAATATACTTACCATAAGCGCCGTTTCGGCCCAAACGTACGATAACGCCGTCAGCAGCAGCCGGAACAGGCGTTCCCCTCATGGCGGCAAAATCCACACCGGCATGATGAATTTGATACTTTAAAATCGGATGACGACGCATACCGAATCGAGAGGAAATACGTACGCCCCCAAGAGGCCTTTTCATAATAACCTTCGGCGCACTTTCACCATATTCGTTATAATATCCCTGATTACCGGCAGCATCTACGAAATAATAGCGCTGGATAATTTCCTTATGCGTAATCAATGTAATATAGAGCAGGTTTTTCTTACCGATTTCACGTCCTGTTTCCGTAATTTTTCTTTCATAGATAACTTCAAACGGTGTATTCGGCTGAATAGCATTAAAATCCACCTCATCTTCCAGTGCCCGTTTTGCCTGTTGTACAATGTTCGCAGGTATTTCCGCCATTTTTGCGGCATCGGCAAAAGAGGTTAAAATAACCCCTTCTTTTCTGACCAAATCACGAATAACTTTTCCGTCTCTGGACTGAGGAATATAGTCCCCGTCTTTATCCTTTGTTACAGACATAATTTCGCCTTGTCTTGATTCGTAAATCAGCCGATAAAATTCCCCGCCCTCAGTAAAATAGAGTTCAAATTCCTGTCCCGGACGCAACTTGCGAATAGGCGTAACCAAATCCAACGCATTAGCGATTTGAAGTGATTCGGCAAGTTTTAACTTTGCCCTTTTAAGCATTGTACTCACCGCCTCATTCTTTCGGAGAGATATTTTTTGAAGTGTCAACGGAGGTTCGGTCGGCTCACTCGGTTCTGTCGTTTCAATTATATCACTTTCCGTTCCTTCCGAGGCAATTTCTTGTTCAGGTTTTTCCTCCTTTACAACCGGAGGGCATTCTTCCTCAGGCTCTTGGACAGGCTCCGTTATTTCTTCACCGACACGTTCGTATTTCTTCATCATATACCCGCGAACGGAAGAAACGGCAACAGCCGCCATAATCACACCGATAAGACAACCTAAGAAAATATATTGAAGTTGTGTATCAAAGCGTTTTTGAACAGCCGTTCTTTTCCTCCAATACGCCGGTTTAAAAAACAGAAAAACCCGATGTATCAGCGGATGAATTTTTTTGACGGCAGAAAAACGAGGCATTTGAAACTCTTTTTAAAATTGCCTTTTTTATTCAATACAACAATCAACGGCTTTACGAATAACAGATTTCATTTTTCCGAAAAAAGAACTGCCGGCTTCCGTTGTTTCCTCTTTCCCGACAAGAACAGGTTCCGATTTCTCTTCTGTTTTGATATC
The DNA here is from genome assembly GCA_017414845.1 of Alphaproteobacteria bacterium. The sequence continues at coordinate 3,349 of JAFQJY010000131.1, forward strand.
ACTTAC
>JAFQJY010000132.1 GCA_017414845.1 Alphaproteobacteria bacterium
GTAAGTGATATCAAAACAGAAGAGAAATCGGAACCTGTTCTTGTCGGGAAAGAGGAAACAACGGAAGCCGGCAGTTCTTTTTTCGGAAAAATGAAATCTGTTATTCGTAAAGCCGTTGATTGTTGTATTGAATAAAAAAGGATAGAATAATATGCGAAAAATCATTCTTACGGCACTGTGTTTGTTTTCATTTTCCGCTCAGGCTGAAATTCAATTTTTCACACGGAAAGGCTGTCCTTTTTGTCAAAAAGCAAAAGAATATATTACCTCCGTAAATTCGGAAGAAAAGTTCTCATTTTTAGACATTACACAAGAAGAAAATCTGAAATTATTTATAGAATGCGCCAAACGTTTTGATTTAGACGAAAGAAAGTTGGGAATCCCTCTCATTTGTGCCGAAAAAGAATATATTATGGGCTGGAATGAGGAAAAACAGGAACAATTACAGAAAATCCTGTCTGAATAACCGGAGGGACCGATGGAGGAAAACAACCGCCCCTTACCAAAATCCATTTTTGAAAAAAGCGTTCAACGAATGCGTTCCAAAGGACATCCTCTTCGCTTACGAATATTGGAATACCTTGACGTTTGCGGAGCCACCTGTGTTTCAGATTTAGCCGTTATTTTGGAAATGGATTCACTATCTGTCTCTCAGGCACTTAAATATCTGAGGACACAGGGAATTTTAAAGGGCATTCGCTGTGGCAGAAGTGTCTTTTATGACTACGAAGATCAAACAGCGCGCGGATTATTTGTTTGTATGCGTCGCCAATTCGGTATTTTGACAGGTAAAAAAGAATTTGAAAATCCGGAATATAAAACTCTTTTACCGACTGATTTTGTTATCTGTGTAGCAGAACGTATTAAATTACTTTCCCACGTAGATCGTATGCGTATTTTAGAACAACTGTGGCTTCATAACAGTCTGAATGTTTCTCAACTTTCAGAAGTTTTAGGATTTTCACCTCTCTATGTTTCTCAATGTTTAAAAAAACTCAGAGAGGACTGTTTTGTGACCTGTGAAAAACAAGGTCGTTTTGCCAATTATCGTATTTGTGCAGAATTACCTAAGACCCTCATTCGCTGTATGCATAACCGATACGGTTCTCTAGAGGATAAAACTCTTTTCTGATTTCCTATTGACAGCAATTTTAATGAGCCATAAAATAAGGAACTTATTTACTCTTAAAATTTATACGAGGAGAACGGGAATGGGGAGTGTGGAAGATGTAAGCGGGCATCGGGAACGATTACGAGAAAAACTGCTCAGTAACGATTATACGGCGTTAGCGGACTACGAAGTGTTAGAACTATTGCTCGGTTATGTTATTCCACGCAAGGACACAAAGCCCTTGGCAAAAGATTTGATACGTCATTTCGGTAATCTGGGAGCCGTATTCAGCGCTAAACCGGAAGAACTTAAAACGATCAAAGGTATCAAAGATATGGCTTCTGCCTTGATACGTGCCGTTCACTTTGCCCACTTACATGTTTTGGATAAAAATATGCGAAAAGGTTCTGTTTTAAAAACATGGGATCAGGTCTTGGATTATTATTTTATCAACATCGGACACATATCCAGAGAAGAACTGCGTGTTTTATATCTGAATGCCAAAACGGAAGTGCTGGCAGATGAGTGTATTTCTATGGGAAGTATTTCCGAAGTTCCTATTTATCCCAGAGAGATTATTGACAAGGCTTTAAAATTCAAAGCAACCGGATTGATTTTAGTTCACAATCATCCCTCGGGAAATCCTGCTCCATCCGAAAATGATATAAAAGCAACAATGAATTTATATAAAACATGCAAAGGCATCAATTTAATACTTTATAATCATATCATTATCTCACATCTTGGGATGACATCTTTCAGACGTTTGCGTTGTCCTCCGTTTGAAAACGAGCCTTATTCTGACTTGGATGACGCTATGGATTTAGGAGATTATACATATTATATTGACACGGAAGAAACAAAAGAACAGGAAACACCTCCTGCCGAAGAGAAAAACGCTGTTGAAGAAAAGAATACGCAAAAATTCAAAGGGAAAAACCCGACTGAAATCTATAATAACTTTCTAAAAGAATATAATATAGTTATCAATAATAAGAAATAATTTAACTATCAAAAAAAGCCCTCTAAACGAGGGCTTTTAAAGTTGTTCTTTTTTTTATTAAAATCTACGTTATTCTACACAGTAATGTCCCCATGTTAATGCATTTATTGTTTCTAAATTACCCTCTTCACTGAGATAAATCATATTAGCATCACAGTAATAGTGACTTCCTGAACAACCTTCATCTACGTAGCAATCCTTCATCACTCCTTCGTCTATGTTTTTACAGCAATTATCACATACTTTATTGGGCGAATCCGATGTTAAACCGGCACAGGCTCCATATAATCTCCTACACTCTGACAAAGCATACCCACAACCTGTTGGAAGAGCTACGCATTCATCATTAAGGCAGTACAAGCCGGCAGCTTCATCACACTTTGTTTCACACGTTCTTGTATTCATATTACATTTCATACAATCAGAGGCGCAATCCGAATCCTCATCACACTGAGCACAACTTTTTCCATCAGAACTACACGCATTCGCACAACACTTCCCGTCACAACACGTCCCTCCATTCGCACAATCGGAATCAGCTCGGCATTCGGCACACGTCACATTATCAGACAAACATCCCTGTTCACAGCAATTTGTCCCGCAAGTTTTACTTGCCTCACAACAGCCTGTGTTGTTGGCATTACAGGCATCACAACAAACTTGTGCATCACTCGGACCACAAACAACTTTCCCCTCCGCACAGCATTCTCTGTCAGTTTTTTCTGCCAGCCCCGAACAACCGTTATAGTCAATGGATTCCTCATATTTTCCTACTGTATAACATGTTCCTAAACAATTAAATGTCCGTGTTTGACTCAACGGACAAGAAACCTTCATCTGTGCAGTTTCATCCCATTTTTCACCATTACCACTCCATTCATCCTTACAATCTCCGCAGTTTGCCTCATCTTTAACACAGGATGATGATGATGAATCACATTTTTCACAATTCGTCGCATTACACGCCGTTATGCATTGTCCACCACAACATTGTTCTCCCTCTCCACATAAAGATACCGTTGAACATTTGTCATCTGACAGTTTCTCGCACGGTTTCGGCGTCGGTATCACTTTACACTCGCCATCACATTCTACTTTCCCCTCAGGGCATTCGCACTCACACGTCTCTCTGTTCCTCTGTTTCCCTCCCTCACACTTACTCAATATCTCTCCTTTACAGCACTCTTGTGTCTTATTGTCGTAATTATTCTTACAACTTCCCGACCCGTCGCAGATTTGACATTCATTCGTATCGCACTTCGTTATACACTGCTTTCCACAACACTCCTGTCCTTCTGCACACTGTTCACTGCTACTACATTCGCACTCGCACGTCTCACTGTTCCGTGTCTGCCCGTTAGAACATACTTCTTTTACCTCATCTTTACAACATTCATGTGTCGCTTTTGCGTAAACTTCCCCTTTACAACAGCCTTGTGTATCCGGATCACTATACATCTTTTCGCACGCCTGCTGTTCCTCATTACAGGCTTCACATTGTTCCGTATCGCATTTCGTTATACACTTCCCGCCACAACATTCTTGTTCGGAAGTACATGTACTCTCTGTCTTACACATGCACATCTCTTCATCCCATTCCTTGCATTCAGAAGCACATTTCGCTTTTTCGTCTTCTACCGCCGATGAATCAGGACATATACAAGCACAGACCTCCTCACTCCATACTGTAAGAGAAACACATCCATCCTCCGGTTCTCCTTCCTCACAAACACAACCGCCTGCATCTGCCCCTTTATAAACCTTGCCTATTGGACAACAAAATCCGTTACTGCATACTTCCGTTTGCTCATCACATCCGCCGGTACACTTGCACATTGTTTCATCCCAATCCTTACATTCTGTCGGACATTTCGCTTTTTCGTCTTCTACCGCCGATGAATCAGGACATATACAAGCACAGACCTCCTCACTCCATACTGTAAGAGAAACACA
>JAFQJY010000133.1 GCA_017414845.1 Alphaproteobacteria bacterium
ATGCCTACCGTTCCTGAAAAAGGACGCTATACACCTGAGGAATTGGCTGTTTTTGAGGCGTATGAAAAACTCGGCTTTTTCTATTTACAGGGCGTAACGGTTTCGGCAGATATTGAAAAGGCATATCGTTTGCTGAAACAGGCAGCAGACGGTGGGCGTCCCGTGTCTGCACATGCCCTAGGTATTTTGATGTTTTGGAATCCGGAAACAAGAGCCGATTCCGGCGCTTATTGGTGGAAATCTATTTTACAGGGGTGTCCGGCCGCAGAAGAAAATATCGGGTTTCTGAATAAGTGGCAAGAAGGAAAAATAACGGAAGAAGAAGCCCAATCAGAAATGGAAAAACGAATGTTTACCTGTGATGCAACCGTTATTTTAGCAGAAGATCCGAATATCGTTTTGTCGGAATGTGATTGCCCGTCCGTGTTGGCATGGTATAGATTACAGCAGGAAAAACCTTATCTTATTTTAGAAATCAACGGTAAGGCCGCTCGTCTTCGGGATAATAAAGGAAATGAAGAGGTCGTTTCTCAGGGAGAAATGACAAAAAGCGGATATTATGTGACGGAAGTACGTCCTAATGCCGTCGTTTTAAGGTTGACGGCAACAGCAGAGAGAATTCTGTTGGTTTACAGACAAGACAGGGGGTGTTATGATAAATGTCGCCGACTGATGAATCAGACAATTAAAACAGAGGCCCCTGTCTATCAATTGACATTTACACCACAGGAATGTGAACATTTGGCCTATTTTTTGGAGGAGTTGGATAATCCAGATGAACCGTATACAGGGTTAAAAGAATGTGCTTTGCCCGATTGGAATAAATGGGGGCAAAAAGCCTTAGAACAGAGAAGAAATAAACATCTTTATATTTTGAAAAATTATCGCAAATCTGACTATATTCCCTCTTTTGTGAGTGAGGCCGAGTATCTCTTTTCTCAAACGGGACAGGAAAAAATGATAGACAGAATCCTTACAAATGCTGCTAACAGGGAACCGACGGATTCACTGTCCATGTTGAAACACGAACAGGCTTACTGTATTAAAAATTATATGCACATAGACGGCTTTTTCAAAAATCCGGAATTGGCCGTGGCTTGGGCAGAGGCCGGTGCTCAGAGAGGGTATCCGCAATCCATGAATATGTTGGGTGTTTTATATGCATTAGGCTTTGGAGTTGAACAGAGTTCCAATAAGGCAATGGAATGGTTTTTGAAGGCAGATGACGCCTCAGATAAGCCTTTTGTTGAGGCACGATTTAATTACCATTTAGTATCGCTTGGAAAGGATTTGTCTCGTTTGCGTTACGGCAGTTGTAAAGATATTGTTCAGCCGAGAGAGGCAAGACCGGAAGAAGTGTTGAGTTTATATTAAAGGAAAAAATATGTCAGTCAGTTTTTATTATTTTTCGGGAACGGGATATTCTAAATGGCTTGTTGCAACGGCTATTCGGAAGATAAAGGCCAACGGAGGCATTATTAAAAATTGTTTGGATATGGCTACAACCGAATTGCCGAATGAGGAGCCGGAGGGGGCTGTCGGCTTAATGCAACGAGAGGCGCTGTCGGATTTGGTGGTCGTGGTCCCTGTGTATTTTGGAGGCCTCCCGTCGTTGGCAGTCAAACAGATGGAAAAAATGCCGTATGTTGCCGGTCGTAAAGTGGCGCTTTGGGTTGTGTGTGCAGGTTATCCGGCTTATGCACCTGTTCAGGCAACAAGTATCTTGAAAGACAGGGGATATATTGTTTCTGATATCCAAAATTTCAGAATGCCGGATACTTTTTTGCCGTTAAAGTTGTCACAGGAAGAACAACCTCGGATTTCTCAAAAATTATTACAGGCAGAAAAACAAATAGATTACGGTTTAATGAACCTTCCTAAAGAAGAACCCGTTAAGGTAAGAAAAGGTTTTTGGATTCGTTTGGCTATGATTCTTTATTATATGATGTTTTTTGCCGGTCGTCATTGTTTGGGAATGTCTTTCGTCGCAACGGATAAATGTGAAAAATGCCGTTGGTGTGTGCGTCATTGTCCGAAAGGATGTATCTCTATGAAAAGAGGCGTGCCGGAATGGAATGTCGGCTGTACGATGTGTTTCAGATGTGTCAACGGATGTCCGTATCAGGCGGTGGATATGTCGTGGCTGAGTTTTATCTTCGGATTTCTCGGCGCAATTATCTGTTCGGGCGTTCTGGCCGTCAGTTTCTCTTTTTTAGGTTCGGCAGCAATGTCTTTGTTTTCAGTATTGGCATTGCCACTCGGATATTTTATCGGGGCGTGGATTTTTCAACTTATCTATCCGAAAATCGGACATTATTCTAAAACCTGTCTGTTGATACGAAAAAAACGTGTCACTGTTCCCGAAAAAGACTTGCTTTCTTTATTAAAAAACGATATGATGCCCTCAAATGATGAAAGGAATATGGAATGAAAAAACTGATTTTGACTTTTTTTGCATTATTGTTGACTGCTTCTGAAACGTTGGCAAATCCTGCTTGTCCTGTATGTACGGTTGCTATCGGCGGTGGTCTTGCTATCGCCAGAAAATTGGGTGTAGATGACAGCATTGTCGCCGTTTGGGCCGGTGCTTTGCTTGCTATTCTCGGCTATTGGCTGATTCGCTGGGTGGATAAAAAGCGGTGGTTGAAAAAAAGTTTTGTTCGTGATGCCGTTTTAATGGCTCTGTCCGTCGGTTCTATCGGATTTATGTATATTTCCGAATTGTCTTATGACCCACAGCAAATCGGTTTTATCTATATTGACCCGTTCTTGTTTTCTACGCTTGCCGGCGCATTTGCTTTAATCTTCGGTGTCAATTTCTATGAGTGGATGAAAAAGCGTAATAAGGGGCATGCTCACTTCCCGTTTGAAAAGGTTGTTGTGCCGTTGTTGTGCATTGTTGCCGTCAGTATTGCCATTTACTATACGCCGGTATGTTTGTGTGGACCGAGTTTGCCTAAATTTTAAAGGAGTTAAAGAATATGGAAAAGGCCAAGAATGTAAAAGAGTTTGTGGAACGTATGGATGCACAGAAGAAAAAGAATCCGAAAGATTTGTCGTCTGATCAGGATTTGACGATCGGGATAATGAACCTGATATCCATAGAGGAACACCTGATATTTTCCGGTGCGAAAACGGGCAAGACAAGTTTTTACGATATGGTCTATGAAATCAGGGAGATGCGCAAGAACCTGATGCTTAAAGTGATACCGAGTTATGAGGGGGAAGTTTGGTGTATTTCAAAACATCTTCTTTCGGCGTCTATGCGTTTATTGGAAGTCGGAACGAAACAGTTAGGAATGGGCCGGAAAGAAGAAGCGTATAAACTGTTTGACCAATCGTATGATTTATATTGTATGTTCTGGGGATTGAATATGAACCTGATAGATACGAAAGATGTCAAATGGATAAACAACGACGAAGAAAAAGTCAAGGAAATCACGGCACAATTGGAAGAGGCTGAGAAAACGGACTTAGTAAGTGATATCAAAACAGAAGAGAAATCGGAACCTGTTCTTGTCGGGAAAGAGGAAACAACGGAAGCCGGCAGTTCTTTTTTCGGAAAAATGAAATCTGTTATTCGTAAAGCCGTTGATTGTTGTATTGAATAAAAAAGG
>JAFQJY010000134.1 GCA_017414845.1 Alphaproteobacteria bacterium
GTTTTCATCTAAATAAGTCATTTTCATAGGCAGACTGTATTTGTCGCCGAGTTGGAAAATATTGCCGACTTCAATACCACGATTAAATGTCAGTTTTTGACCGCAAACAGGACAAATATCCCCGTTAGTAGCTGTGGCAACATCTACAATAACAGCCTCGGGCATATCTCTTTTTAAATTAAATCCGGTCATATGTGTGTCAGGCTTATTAGCACCGATGACAAGATTTTTCTCATTTTCTACGGATTTATCCACAAAAATCCGACAATCTTTTAAGCCATATCCAGAAGCAAAACCAACAACAGAACCGGTGTTTTCAATCGTTTCATCATCTGCGAGCGCAGGTGTTGCTTTCAGAATTTTTGCCAGTTTCATTTCGTTGACATCTCTATCTCCCCGAATCATAACGACAATAGCTTTTTCGTTTTTGTCAATAGGGCGATAGAAAAGTGTTTTGCAAGTTTTTGTCGCAGGAATATTTAAAAATGTTGCTAGTTCCTCAATCGTTTTTGTGTTAGGTGTTTCTACCGGTGTCAAGGGTTCTTCCGCTTCGTCGGTACAAATTGTCGGAATAACGGAAGTAGCCACCTCTCTATTGGCTTTATATCCACAACTACATGTGATAATCGTATCTTCGCCGGCATCTGTGAGGAGCATATATTCATGAGAAATTTTTCCACCCATAATACCGTTATCACTTTGAATGGCGATGACTTCGGGAATACCTGCACGGGCAAAGATGCGAGCATAAGCAATGGCACAGTCTTTGTAGTAAGCAACCATATCTTCTTCGTTCGTATGAAACGAATAGGCATCTTTCATCGTAAACTCTTTCACACGAATAAGACCACCACGAGGACGTGCCTCATCACGGAATTTTTTGGCAAACTGATAAATCATGAAAGGATAGTCTTTATAACTGCCGACTTCCGTTCTTGCCAAAGCAACGGTTGATTCTTCGTGTGTCATAGCCAAAACCATTTGGTGGCCGGTTCTGTCTTTCAGACGGGCCAATTCTTCCTGAATGGTTTGACATCTGCCGGATTCTTCCCATAATTCTATCGGCTGAACAAGAGGCATTTCAACCTCTTGTCCGCCAATAGCATTCATTTCTTCACGAACAATGTTTTCAATTTTTTGCACAATCTTTTTCCCCGGTGGAAGTAAAGAGAAAATACCGTTAAAGACAGGTCGCATATAACCGCCCCGAATTAAAAGTTCGTGACTTTTCAGTTTGGTGTCTGAGGGTTTTTCTTTAAATCTCTTTCCGAGGAGTTGACTGAGTTTCATTGTTCGTTCCTTATCAAAATTATAAATTAAAAATCAATTTTTTCCAATGTATCGCCGATTTTTTTCGGAGGCGTTAAAAGTTTTGAATCAAAATTTCTTTTTTCAATTCGTTTAGCCTCAACCATCCCACCTTCAAAAACGGTTTGAACAGGAATGTAGAATTCATCACTGATGCACATTTTAACGGCCGTTTCTGTTTTTGTGCAGTTGACTTCCTGACATGAAAAACCGTTGACAGATGTTTTTGCCCCTAACGTACATCCTTCAAAGAAAGAAGGTTCGGGAATGGTAAACGGATTTCCGCCCTCTAATTTAGAAGTGTTTAAAATGTTTTGTGCAGGCATATAAAGCGTCATGGTGTCTTTATTCATAAAAGAGGAGACATCCATGCCGTTCATTTTATAATCCATGCGCATATTATCTCCTTTTTTGATGATGCGATACGGGAAAGACATGCCATCCATATCAATATGCATATCAGCAATAATAGAGTCGTTTTGATGTGCTTTCATATTCTGTGTCAACGTTTTGAAATAGTCGTTTGCTAACACAGGACTACTTAAAAGCATAAAAGCAGTTGTCATTAAAAAGAGTTTTTTCATTTTTGATATCCTTTCATTTACGGAGGATTACTTTACACGAATTATCTTTCTTTGTCCAACATTTTTTTTGATTGATAAAGGCGAATAAACGGACAAACTTGTTTTTTACCGTTTTCATAGATAAGGTTTTCGTGAATTTGAGTGTTTTTATGACAATGAACATGAAAGACTCTTGAAACAGGTAAGGGCGTTTTCCCCTGATATTTTAAGGGAAAATACATACCGTTTCTGTGGATGGTTTCACCGGGGGTTTTCCAAGAAATGGTTTTGTTTTTTGTAATATCGGTCAGAAGTTTATTGTATTCTTTTTTGTACGAAGTCCTTTCTTGATACAACCATTTATGAATGGCTTCATAAAGTCCTGTATTGGCCGTATTCATGGTAAAGGAAAACGTATCCGTTTCTTTTTCTCCGGTTGCCTGAGTATAGAAAACTGAAATTTGAGGAAATTCGTCACTATCCATTCGGATTTGATTAAGAAAACAGTTTTTTTCATCTTTTACAAAAGGAATGTTTAAGTCGTTTGCTTTTTGATTAAATATATCTTTATATGGTTTCCATAGTTGTGGCAGAAAAAAAGCACTATCTTTATCTCCTGCTTCAAAATCAAGTTGCCAGTCAGGTGAAATAGGCCCGTCAGTTTTAACCTCAATCATTAAACCGTGAAAATCTTTTTTAAATGAGAAAAAACGAATTTGTGATTGAGCGCTTATTTTGGAACTCCATAGAAATAACCCACCACTTTGCCCGCCTAAACCTTTTCCGAAATCAGAAACGGCGCCGTTGTTATAAAAAGAGGCTAAATCATCTGTTGTTTTTGTAATGTGCCAAAAGGTATAACTCATTTTATATCCCTGTTTTTAAAATAACGGAAAGGACTTCCTGTACCGTTAAATCTTTGACTGTTCCGTTATTTGATGCATATAAAAGCGTTGCATTTTTTTCAAAATAACCGTTGTAGGGCATCGGGCGAATAAAATTCCGATAACGTCCGAGCAGGATAACACTTCTTGTTTGTACGGCGTTGGCAATATGCGCAAACCCACTGTCTACACCGATAAAAAGAGAGGCCTTTTGAATAATGCCTGCAATTTCAAACAAATCTCTTTTGTGTGTGAAGTTATGATAAAAAGGACTATCAGAGATAACCTGATTTTTATAACCAAGTTCTACGATATGGATATTTCTATTAAAAAGTTCTTCTGCCAGTAGTTGCCATTTTTCCTGTTTCCAGCAACGACATTCTTCACTGGACAGGGGATGAAAAACAACATATTTTTCAGGAAGATTTTTTACCTCTTTTATATTATAAAAAACAGGTCCCTCTTTTAAAGCAGGAAGACCGGCAACCATAGAAAATGTTTCAAGGAGCGTCCCGTTATCATAGTACGTTTTTTCGTTTATATCCGGACGAGTATTGTTCTGATGAACTGCGCTTGTCAGAGGACAAATTTTTCCGTCATAACAGCAATCAACAATAATTTCATCAGGATGTTTTTTTATAAATTCAAATGCATCGCCCCAAGAAGAAACTGTTTCTACGGTGTCTACATTCGGATTAGCCGATAAAAATTCCTGATAACTTTTATCAGCAACCCAAATAATTTTAGCATGTGGATTGATGCTTTTTAGATAACGGGGTATCGGCTCGCACGCAATCAAATCCCCCAATGCTTTCGGCAAGACAATGTAGATTTTTTCTGCGCGTTTGAGTGCCTTTGTATCCAACATTTTATGCACGAACCAATGGTTTGTATTTTATGCGGTGAGGCATATCAGCCTCAGCACCCAAACGCCGTTTTTTATCGGCTTCATATTCGGCATAGTTCCCTTCAAACCAAACAACCTGACTGTCTCCTTCAAATGCCAAAATATGTGTTGCCAGTCTGTCCAAAAACCAACGGTCATGAGAGGTAATAACGGCACATCCCGCAAAATCAAGTAATGCCTCTTCTAATGCACGCAAAGTTTCCACATCTAAGTCGTTCGTCGGTTCGTCAAGCAGAATGACATTAGCGCCCTTTTGGAGCATTTTTGCCATATGAACACGGTTTCTTTCTCCACCGGAAAGTTGTCCGACTTTCTTTTGTTGGTCTGCTCCCTTGAAGTTAAACCCTGCGACATAGGAACGAGAGGGAACTTCCTTTTTCCCAAGTTGTATCATATCTTTTCCGTCAGAAATTTCCTGCCACACGGTTTTGTTGTTGTCTAAGGAGTCACGGCTTTGGTCAACATATCCCAAAGAAACCGTTTCGCCGATTCTGAAAGTGCCGTCGTCAGGTGTTTCTTGCCCTGTAATAATGCGCATCAGCGTCGTTTTTCCGGCACCGTTCGGACCGATAACACCGACAATGCCTCCCGGAGGAAGATTGAAGTCCAGATTTTCAAACAAAAGTTTGTCGCCAAAGCCTTTTTTTAGCCCTTTGGCTTGAATGACAATATCACCCAACCGTTCGGCAGCAGGAATGGTGATTTGTGCAACGCCGGGGGCTTTCTCGGACGCTTTTTTAACCAGTTCTTCATAGGCGTGAATACGGGCTTTTGATTTTGCCTGTCGTGCTTTCGGAGATTGTCTGACCCATTCCAATTCTTCTTTTAAAGTCCTTTGACGTGCAGATTCTTCCCGTTCTTCCTGCTCTAATCTTTTTTTCTTTTGTTCAAGCCAAGAAGAGTAATTGCCCTCATAAGGAATACCTTCGCCTCTGTCCAGTTCCAAAATCCAGCCCGTTACATTGTCTAAGAAGTAACGGTCGTGTGTTACCATAACAATCGTTCCTTTGTAGTCTTTTAAATGATGTTGTAACCATTCAACAGATTCGGCATCTAAATGGTTCGTCGGTTCGTCCAGCAGAAGTAAATCCGGTTCTGATAAAAGCAAACGACACAGGGCAACTCGTCTTTTTTCACCGCCGGAGAGTTTCTCTACAGACCAATCGGCAGGCGGACAACGAAGAGCATCCATGGCAATTTCCAGTTTTCGCTCAATATCCCACCCATTGCAGGCATCAATTTTTTCCTGCACTTCTGCTTGCTCAGCGATGAGGGCATCCATGTCGGCGTCAGGGTCGGCAAAAGCCATGTTGATTTCTTCAAATCGTTTAAGTAAATCCCGAACGGGCGCAACGCCGTCCATAACATTTTCCAAAACATTTTTTGTCGGATCTAATTTAGGCTCTTGCTCTAAATATCCGACACGAACACCATCAGCAGCCCATGCTTCACCACGAAAATCTGTGTCCAGACCGGCCATAATTTTCAAAAGTGTTGATTTACCGGCACCGTTAGGGCCTAAAACACCGATTTTTGCTCCGGGGAAAAAGGAAAGCCAAATGTTTTTGAGAACCTCTTTTCCGCCCGGCCATGTTTTACATAAATCTTTCATCACATAAATGTACTGATAACTTGCCATAATTATTTCCTTTCATTGTTTTATGTTTACCATAGCCGATTTGAAATTAAAAAGCAAACAAAAAGGGAGACCTTCGGAAAGGGCTCCCTTTTATCGGTTTAAAGAATGTTATTTTTTATTGACATCCAAGAAAGGGACAGGCGCAGAACCGTAAATGTTTTGTGGTAATTGCCCGTTCCATTTTTCGGCTTTTGTGAGTTCTACCAAACTGGCGTTTTCAGCAAGGGCTTTTGATTTTTCACGAATAGCCTCTGCCTCTGCCAATCCCATTTGACGAATGGCTTCTGCTTTGGCTTTGGATTCAACTTCAATTGCATAAGCGTCTGCATCAGCCTGTGCCTTTTGAGAGTCGGAAGCCGCACGGGCCTGAATAACCTGTTGCTTTCCTTCTTCCGTCACCCGTACCGTTTCGTTTTGAGATTTAATGGCTTCTTGTGTCGCAATTTGTTTAGCCTCAATAGCCGCTTCAAAAGCGCCCGAGAAAGAAATATCTTCAATAGAAACGCTTTGAATGATGATGTTGGAACCGTCTAATGATTTTTCCAGTTTTTGTTTAATTTCTTCCGTAACTATTTCACGATTATTGATGAACTTATCGGCCTCTACTTTACCGACCACATCTTTTACCGTACTCAAAACAATCGGCTCAATTAAAGTTGTTTCGTACGTCATGCCGATTTTTTGATAAAGTGTATGTGCATTGACAGGATCAACATGATAGTTGACGGCAATGAACATATTCGTCTGCTGAATGTCTTTTGTGTATGTTTCCAGTTTGATTTTCTTTTTTTGAAGACGGACATCCATTGTTACAATATTTGTGCTGATAGGGTTATAGAAATAAAGCCCCTCAGGTAAAGAGTCGGAGGCAACTTTACCCCATACAAGTTTAATGCCTCTGTGTCCGGCGTTGACCTGTTCAAAGCCGAGGAATGAAAGAGATGCGCCTAATAAAACGACAAGAGCAACAATAAGAAGTGATTTGTTTTTCATTTTTTTATCCTTTGGTTATTTCTTTAAGAAAAGCCCGTCCTTTAGAGGTGAGCAATAAAACGGGAAAAAACAGAAGTCCGAGAAAAGCCTGTTTTTTCTTAACAACATTTGCGGTGATTAAACTGAAAAGCAGAAAAACAACACCGCAAACATAAAAGATGACAAGAAATCTGAGAAAAAGAATATTCATGTTTTTTCCTTTCCATAACAGAATATGTGACTAAAAGTTTTATGTCAATAAATTTTAAATACCACTTGAACCGAAACCGGTGTTTCCACGTTCCGTTTCTGATAAATCGTCTGCTTCAACGATTTGAGGACGGACAATCGGACAAATAACCGCCTGAGCAATCCTGTCGCCGGGATTGATTTCAAAGTCTTCGTCGCCCGTGTTGAGCAGAATCGTCATCAGTTCACCTCTGTATCCCCAATCAACGGTTCCGGGGGTGTTGACAACAATAATACCTTTTTTCACGGCTAATCCGCTTCTGGGACGAATCTGAATTTCAAAGTTCGTCGTATCGGCTTTCATTTCAACTTGAACACCGTTAGGAATCACGGTTCGGGTTCCTGCTTTTAAAATAAAGGGTTTGGAAATAGCTGCCCTTAAATCCAATCCCGAATCGTATTGCTTTGCAAAAGAAAGTCGTGGCCAGTTTTTGGCATAATTTTCAAGATATTTAACGAAAAGTTGCATGTTGTTCTCCTTATCTGTTTCTTTTTAACATAAAAAAAAGTACTTGGGTATAAAAAATACAATACAAAATACTTGACAAATTTTTCAAAGTGTGCTATAAAGGTAAAATCAAATGAAATAAAAGGGAAGAAAAATATGACAGAAAGAGCAAAAATAACGCCGTATGAAAAAACGGACAGTGGACTTGTCGTTACGTTGAATCCGTGGGATATCGGTTTGTTGGAAGCAATTCAAAAAGAAGGTAAAGGAACTACGATTTTTAAATCAAGAGAGTTGCCGGGATTGCCGACAAAGTTGATACAATTGCAAAAACCGGTTAAATGGCTCGTGAGTGGTACATTGGTTCAGGCACAAGCCGGAGACTACGTGGCCTCTTACCGTCGTGCTAATGTCCCAGAAGGAGCTGAGTTGGTCGCACGTGTTCCGGAAAAGGTCGTGGAGAGATTGACAGAACGTTACAGAACATTGGCTCGTGCACATGAGGATAAGGAAATACAGGCTATTATCGGAATGGCTCCGACTTTTAAGATTTATTCTCGCTCTATTTCCCAAATGATGATGAGCGGTAATGCAGATGTTCTGTATCCGAAGGAGGGGCAACAGAGTTTTGAAAAACCGAATCGGATTACACAGGTTTTCAGATTTAAAAATGATGTAACGCTGATGCTTGCAACCGGGAAAAGGAAGAATATGCCGAGTAAATCTTTTTATGCAGGACAGACTGTTGCTGTTATGCAGGATAAGGACGGACGTGCAGATGTTTGTTTGGTTATGCCGGAACAAGTTGAGGAATTGATAGGTTCGTTGCGTCGGGATGATAGAATTGCACGGTATTCATATATGGAAAAATTGAAAAGAGGCGTTCAGGCAAAAGTCAGGAAAAATCCGCTTCTTAGAAAAAAACAGAACGAAAGATAAAAAAGTACTTTACTTTTAAAAAAAAAGGAGTATGGTATAGAAATCTACCGTTTGCGGATATGGCGGAACTGGTAGACGCAACAGACTTAAAATCTGTTGAGGATTTTCCTCGTGCCGGTTCGATTCCGGCTTTCCGCACCACTTTTAAATTAACCCTTTGACAACAAAGGGTTTTTTTATACTTTTTTTTAGGAATTTTTGCCTACCCGTCAGGGCTACCCGTCAAACAATTCCAACATCTGCTCATCTGTGGCTGCCGCCTTGTTTCGCAGTGTTTCATTGCTTTACGCAGAAAAACAGTTCCCCAAACTGTTTTCCCTTGCGCAGTGTTATGGACATTTTATCACTTCAATTTTTTGATACTAAAAGCACGTTTCTGCCCTTTTTGATTTATAAGACTTTGCGAGCCAGAAGACATATCCTCTTTTAAATTTTATAATTTCTTCTCTTTTGTAAAATATGATTGATTTAAAAAGGATATGTGTGGTATACATAAAAACATAGTCAGATTGATAAAAAAAGGGGTATAAATGAGTAAAGTTTTGGATGCTTCAAGCAGAATAGCGTTTGCCGGTTTGATACATGATATCGGTAAATTTTATGAACGTTCAAAACTGTCTTCTGTGACAGATGAAGAAAAACAGTTGTGCTGTCCGAAAACAGATTGGGGATGGTCGCATGTTCATGCGGCTTATACATCAAAAGCAATAGATGAGTTGACGTCATTTTTTCCAACAATAAGGGGAGATGAATTATATCCTTTTAAGGAAACATTCAATAAAGATGTGGATGATTCAATTATAAATTCCGCATCATGGCATCATAATCCCAGAACGTTATTACAAAAGATTATAACAACTGCCGATCGCTTATCGTCTGCTTTTGAACGGGATGATTATGAAAGCTACGCAAAACAGAAGGATAACGATAATTATATAACAGCACGCTTATGTTCAGTTTTTGAAGAACTGGATAAAGAGTGTTCAGAGATAAAACAGGAAGACTTACGGTATTCTTACCCATTAAAACAATTATCGGCAAAGGCCTGTTTCCCAGAAATTAGAAAAAATTTAAAAGAGCAAGAAGCAGAAAATGAGTATGCGCAGTTATGGACGGCTTTTAAAAATGCTTTAAAAACCATACCTCAACAATCTTATAAATCATGGGCTCAATGGCTTGATCATTTTGATACCTTATGGTTGACTTATACACAAGCCATTCCGTCAGCATCTGCTTTTTCTACACGAAACAATACATACGGGACGATTGCAGATGTTTCGTTGTATGATCATTCAAAAACGACGGCAGCATTGGCAACAGCATTGTGGAGATATTACGAGGGAAAGGGATATTCTGACGTTGAGATTGAACGGATGTTGTATTCTGACGAGGAAGAGCCGTTCTTAGTCGTACAAGGGGATATGTCCGGTATTCAGGATTTTATTTTCTCACAAGGTTCTGAAACTCAAACGGACGCTGCTAAAATTTTAAGAGGCCGTTCTTTCTTTATTTCTTTACTGAGTGAATGTGCATCTCTTAAAATACTTGAAGCATTAGACTTGCCTGCAACCTCGCAGATAATCAATGCGGCCGGTCATTTTATGATTATTGCACATAATACGAAGGAGGCTGTTGAGAAATTACAACTTGTAAAAAAGGAAATAGAAGATTGGTTTTATAAAAATCTTTATGCTGTATCCCACATATCGCTGGCCTGGAAATCAGCTTCTAAAAGAGATTTTACAGCTACACAATTTCCGGAATTTCAAAAGGAATTACAAAAAAATTTAGAAAAGGCAAAACTGTCACAAATGAATTTATGCAACGGGACATATTCGCCTGTTTTTTCTGATTTTTTAGAGTACTGTTCTGATGTTTGTGAAGCAGACGGACGTTTTCCTGCGGATAATGACGGTCTGTGTTCGCTATGTTCTGACATAAAGGATATAGGTGAAGATTTAACAAAAAAACAATATATTCTTATTGGGAAACGTGTAGAAAATCCTTTTAAAACACGGATTTTCGGCTACGAAGTTCAATTATCGGAAGAGGTCTCATCATTGACATTAGATACGTATTCCAGAGTTTGGGATATTGCATTACCTACTGAGGAAGAAGAAACTATATTCAGGGGATATGCACGGAGGAATATCAGTGCCTATATTCCGAAAAAATCTGACGGAAAAATTTGTTCTTTTGAGGACACTGTTAAATCTGCGGAAGGAAAGCGATCATTGATGACTTTAAAAGGAGATATAGATAATTTAGGATATTTATTTCAAAAACGTATTCAACGAATGACTTTTGCATCCTATGCGGGGCTAAGCCGTCGGATAAATACTTTTTTTGCAGTTGTTGTTCCTGTTCTGTGTTCGCAAAAATACAAGGATATTTATACGGTTTTTGCCGGAGGAGATGATTTTTTCTTCATTGCGCCTTGGAATAAGCAAATAGAGTTCTTGTCAGAGATTAAATCTAAATTTGACGAGTATGTTTGTCATAAGGTGACTTTCTCAGCAGGCATGGTCATGACTCATGAAAAAACACCGATTCGGATTTTGGCGGAAATGACAGAAACAGAATTGGAAAAAGCAAAAGCATTGGAAAATAAAAACGGTGTTTGCTGTTTTAATCAGGCAGTTCCGTTTAACGAATTTTCAGCATTGTTAAAAGAAGCGTCTGATTTAGATTTAAACAGGGAAAAGTATGATTTGTCCACTGGTTTTGTTTATCGACTGATTTCTTTGTGTGAAAAGGCACAATCCGCTCTGACAAAGCCAGAGGATGCAATATGGCGTTCTTGGTTGGCGTATCGTGTTGCGCGTCACTTGGAAGACAAAGAAAAAAGTTCTGAGTTATCCTCTATATTAGGCAGGGGAATAGAGAAATATTTAGAAAAATATAAAATCGCATTATTTATTCATTTATACAAACTGAGAGGAGAAGAACATGTATAATAATTTTCAAAATTCAGGATACAGAAATGTGGCGCAAAAACAGACGGCGCAAATATCGTCACTACCTATTTTTGACTTTGAGCATATTACGACAGACTTGTTTTCCAATAAGGCACAGGAGTATGCCAAAATATGTTCTAATCCGATCAATAAGAAAAATAAACCGGACAACAAATTGAATAAGGGGACACAACTTCGTCGTTTCTATGATGAGGTTGTTTTATGGACAGAACGTTCGGACACGGCCGATAAATTCAGGAATAATTTACCGTTTATCTACATGATAAAATCAAAAGTAGCGTACGCTTACGGTCGTGAATTAGTTGACGAAAATTTCAGGAATCTGATGTTTGGTGTTATTGACGGCATAGAAGAAAACAATATAAAGACGCTTAAAAATGCGAAGTTGTTTTTAGAGGCTTTTATGGGATTTTACAAAGAGTTAAAAGGAGATAATTAAAATGAAAAAACTCATTAAAATAAAATTGATTGAGGGTAAATTAGTGTGTGTGACAGGGCTTCATATCGGTGGGGGCGATAACGGTATGCATATCGGCGGAACGGATAATCCTGTTATCAAAAAAATCGGAGAAGTCAGTGAACCCTATATTCCCGGGTCGTCATTGAAAGGGAAGATTCGTTCTTTATTAGAGATTTATAAGGGTGAAGAACACGATTCCGAATTGGCGCTTCTTTTTGGGAAAAAGACCGGTGATAAAAAAAATGAACAAATGACGAGTCGTTTGTCTTTTTGGGACTGTTCGCTGTCGGAAAATTGGAAGAAAAAGGTGGTGGATAATGATTGGCCGTTTACAGAAATTAAAATGGAAAACGTCATTGACCGAACAAAAGGAACGGCACAACACCCTCGCAACACAGAACGAGTAATTGCCGGTTCTGAATTTGACTTTAAATTATCCGTCAAAGTTTTTGAGGATGAAAATTATGATGATTTAATTTTAAAGGGTTTAAAATTACTTGAAATTGACAGTCTGGGTGGAAGCGGTTCCCGTGGTTACGGTAAAGTTTGTTTTAAAGATCTAACGATTGATGGTATTTCCGTACAAGCAAAATTTGACACCCTTAAACTGTTTTAAAAAGAAAGAGACAGATGAAAACACTATGTATTGAAATTGAAACGCAAACGGAATTTTCAACGCATATCAAAGGAGATACGTTGTTTGCACTCTTATGCTGTCAGATAGCAGATCATTACGGACAGGACAGGTTAAACGCCTTGTTGTCTGATTA
>JAFQJY010000135.1 GCA_017414845.1 Alphaproteobacteria bacterium
GCATCTAAGAAAGCCTGTATATCTTGCGGAGGGATTCTGCGCAAGCATTGAGGATTCATATTAGCACCTGAGATTTCAAGAAGTTTATAGGCTTTATAATCCTTATGAATGATGGCATAACAAACATGCCCCATACCGTTTTCATCAACCCCGTCAAGATTGTATCCCTTATTTAATATCCGGTAAAAAGAGGACATATCTTTCCTTTGAAGTGCCATACTGACAGCCTGAAATGCTGTTATACGTTGTGCATTTGCAGGTGCAGGAATACAGCCCAGACCGATTAAAAAACTGATGATAACGGATTTAAATAAAACTCTCACGGTTGTTCCCTCGTTTTTTTTAGATACAAAAATGTCTTTATACTATATTTGTTTATGAGTAAATAAAGGGTTAATTCTTGTCTTAAAAGATAATTAAAAATGACTTGTTTTTATGAATAAAAGTTTTTAAAATCAGATGAAGAAGGGGAAAATAATGTCAGAAGTAACGATACATTTAATTTGTGGTTTTATGGGCTTTGGCAAAACGACTTATGCTAAAAAATTGTCTGCAAGGAACGGTGCTGTTCGTCTGACACCGGATGAGTGGATACATCGTCTTTACGGTCCTAATCCCGATCATTTTGATGAAAAAATGAAAGCCGTAGATAGTTTGATTTGGTCTATGACGGAAGAGTTTGTTCGTTCAGGTCGTTCCGTTATTTTAGATTATGGTTTTTGGACAAAAAAAGTACGGGAGGATGTAACGGAAAAAGCACTTTCTTTAACAAACAGGGTTATATGGCACAAATTGGAATGTCCGATGGCAGTTGCTAAAACAAGGGTTTTATCCCGTTCAAAAGAAGATAAGGAAAGCCTTTTTATAGATGAAAATTGTTTTAATGAAAAAGTAGGACTATACGAGCCTGTTTCAGCAGATGAAACATATTTCAAACAAACAGGGGTTGACTTGTTTGTTTGTCATGATGCTTTTGTTCAATCGGATACTTAGCGACCGCCTGTTTTACGATACATTTGCATCAGATTTTGATGACCACACTGTTTATCCATCAGACGTTGTATCAAGGGACAAAGTTCTTTTTTCTTTTCGGGGTTCTCGGAAAAAAGAGTTGTTTCTTTGTAGGAACCGTCCTTTTGAAGTTCTACGAGAATGATTTCTGCAATCGGCAGTTCTTTTTGTCCTGTATATTTAAGAGCGTATGAATCTCCGCTTGAAACAGTGCGTTGCAGATGTTCATTATAGATTTTTCTGTATTCCGGAGATTGAACGTACAGTTCGTCGCTGAGTGCCTGAGAAATACCGGTATGATCACTTCTGTCACCAAAATCGGCATCGGAATAAATAAAAGTTTTTTCCTTGTCCTCCCAGCGCATTTCATAGTCAAGCGCAATGGCTTTTATCTGTCGGCTGTCTTTTGTCGGATAAATTCGGGTAATCGTACCGGAACCGTCGTTGATACGAAAGTCAATATGAACGCGCTTATTGCATAGGGTTTTGGTTGCCGCATCCACAATTTCCCGTTTCATAGACGCATTACGTTCAAAGTCATGTTGCCATCCGTGTTCACGGGTAATGCTTTCCTGAGGTTGCCTGACACGAATGATTAGGCTTTTTTCAAGATGATGAAAGTCGGCATAACGAAAAGTCTCTTCCTTTGTAGTAAAGAAATAACAGCCTTCTTCTTGCCCGCCGGCAGGACGTTTGCCTACATCTGTTCGGATACCGTTCTTTAAAAATGAATCGAGTGATTCGTCAGTCTTTGTCATATGCCATACGTTGATATCAGCCATAGTTCCTCTCTTTTCTGAGAAACAGTATACCAAAGTTTTTTCTTTTTTTCAAGATGTAAAAAGTTTTCTGTTATGTCAAAATACATCATATTCTATTCAATAAAATGAGACGAATATAAATATTGATAAGTAATACTGCCACAACAAAAAGATTAAATGCTTACTCTTTTTTTGGGGATAAGCAATGAGACACGGCGAAGCAAGGGCAAAAGCCCGTAGGTGAGCCGATGTCGGAATTGAAAAAACGAGAAATAAGATGCTGAGTTGTCGTTTGTATTTGATTGTTAGTCAGAATTGAAACCCGACGAGCGCCATAAAAAAACCACCTCTTACAAGGTGGTTTTTGAAATGGTAGCAAAGGAGGGATTTGAACCCCCGACACGCGGATTATGATTCCGCTGCTCTAACCAACTGAGCTACTTTGCCATCAAAGTCGTACTACTTATACACAAAACTTTTTGGCTTGTCAACGACTTTTTTTTATTTTATCGTGTTTTTTTTGCTTGTTGCATTCGTGCAGTTGTTTTTATTTGTTGTTCCAGTTCATTTGCACCCTCAATAAACAGAACACGAATAAGGTCATTTCTTTTCTTTGAAACTTGTCCTCGTCTGGTTTCTAATGCGGCTTGATGATAACCTCTCGGATTGCCTTTTGCACCTGCTTGCAATCCGGCATAACATTTTTTCCAACGATTTTTTGTGAAATTACCGGTGTTGTACTGAATATCCATAGAACCGACAACAATAACAAAAGGCACTTTTTCAACATCAATACCGGCAGAACGGAAATTGCGTTTCAAGGCATCAAATGTTTGCCCTAAATCTTTTCGGCAAAGTTGTTCTGCCGATTCTCTTGTTACAAAAAGATCAAATTTTCGGTAGGTGTCGGCTTTATAGTTATAAACAGGGCGTCCTCTACTGTCTACGCCTGTCTCCATTCCGGGTTTGGCATCAGCAATAGCTTGAAACCTTGCTTCTACCTCTTTCTGTGATAGGCGGCGACCTTCTGAGTCGGTGAAGACTAACTGCGCTCTTCTGTCAGGATCTTCAATGTTGGAACCATAACCACAAGTCAACTTTCCTGCTGTACACAGATAAACAAAACCTTTGTAATTTTCGTGTGCTTTGACAATCGTAAAAAGTCCGTCGCAAGCTCTGTCTTTTAAAGGACGATGCGTCTGACGACCGATAGATTTAACCGTATTGACAATTTCTTGTGTTTCTTTTGTTTCTCCGGCACATCCTGTTAAAGACATCAAAGTAGCGGCGGCTACGGACAAAAAAGTCAAGCATTTAGGTTTTTTGATAAAACTCATCTGTGTTCCTTTCATTATTTTAAATAAAGAGGATTATAACATACTTTTTCTTTTTTTTCAAGTTTTTTCTTGATTTTGACAAAAACGGGCATTATGATGAGGAAGGAAAGGAGACAATATGAAAGAGATTTTTATCAATGGCCCTGCCGGTAAAATAGAAGGTCGTTATTTTGCCAGTCGCTTACCTGATGCCCCTTTGGCTGTTATCTTGCATCCTAATCCGCAACTTGACGGAAATATGAATAACAAGGTTGTTTATGCTATGTATCAGGCTTTCGCAAAACTTGGTTTTTCTGTTGTCAGGTTTAATTTAAGAGGCGTTGGAAAATCTCAAGGGACAGATGACGGAGATCCGAATAATGCTGTCAATGATGCACTCGCTGTTGTGGACTGGCTTAAAAGCATTCATCCTGCATCTACGGAATGTTGGGTCGGTGGGTATTCTTTCGGTGCTTGGGTTGCCGCACAGGCAATGATGCGTCGTCCGGATATCAATGGGTTCGCTTTTGTTTCTCCTCCGGCAGATGAGTGTGATTTTTCTTTCCTTGCTCCTTGTCCTGCCTCCGGTTTAATTGTTCAGGGAGGGGCAGATATTTTAGTTTCGGAACCTTCGGTTGCAGTGTTAGCTGAACGTTTGGATGTGTACAGACGTGTTTGTGTGGACTATTTGTTGTTGCCGAATGCTGATCATCTTTATACAAAACAACTGAAAGAGTTGTTTGACGGAATTGTTAAAAAAATACCGGAAGTTCGTTCTAAACGGGATCGTCTGCTTGTCAGAAAGAAAAGGAAAGTTGTTCCTGTCAGTGAATAATAGGTGTGTTTTCCGTTGTTTCGGTATCGGATATAACCTCTGTTTCAAGGGATGTTTCTGTTTGTAGGTCTGAAACAGGTATTTCCTGTTGCTGAACAATTTCCTGCTTTATTTTTAAAAGTTCATCTATATTTGCTCTGATTGTTGCAGAGACTTGTTCCGGCGAAAAAAAGAAAGATGATAAGGACATAACAGTTTGAATAAGACAAGATATTGTAAACAGCTCTGCCAGAAAGCTCCAAAATTTCTTTCCTGTCTGTGTCGTATGTTTTTCAGCAGAACGCCAAATGCCGACAGTTTGCCAAACGGCAAGAAAAACAGCAATAACAGCATAATTGAAAAATAAACGAATAATAGTTTCTTTCTCGGAAAGAGATGAAAGAATTATGAACGAAAAAGTAATTGTAGAAATAATATCAATTAAAATAAAATTTATCCAAAATGAACGCCATAACGGATATTCGCCTTTCCAATGTTTCTGTATAAAATTCATTTAAGGTCCTTTCAATAATTCTTCTCCGTAAAAATAAAGAATATCATAAAAACGGGGAAGAGAAACTTCTGCCACTAAATCCATCTTGTCAACAATCTGATAGTTTTTGTCCTTAGTATGATAGATAATCAAATCCTCGTTGTTTTCTCCCAGAATAATCATATCATGCGTGCGTTTTCTTTCTAAAAAAGCAACATTGACCTCTAAAAGGGAGGGAAATGTGTAATTTTTTTCTTCTCGTTGATGTGTTCGTATGCCATAAAATTTTAAACCGTTAAAGATAACGGCATCAGTTACGGTTAAAAACTTGAAATAATCAGGCGCCGGCTGAGGTATTTTGTGTCGTGCTAAGGTCATCCGAAACGGAGAAACAACTTCTTCCGGTGCGGGGGCAAGGATAGTTGCTCCTTTATCCTGATATTCTTTAAGCAGGTTTTTTAAAACATCCATATCAACGTCCCCCCATCATGGTTCGCCGTTGCAGACTTTTAAGTGATTCGGCAGAAAAACCGGCTTGTACACTACGGTCCTGTTTGTTCTTTCCACCACTGCCGTTAAAGGTTGTCAAAGGGATATAAACACGACCGATAGGAACGGGAATATAGAGTTTTCTCGGACGAATATTGAGAGGCATTCCTTCCATTTGCATATCCATAAACTTATGAATATCCTCATGATAAGGGAATGTTTGCATCAAAACAAGGTTAGAAAAGTCAACTTCTCCGGTATAATCAAAAGGAATTTTGACATGGATATTAAAATTTTCAGGTAGAATGCCCTTTTTAAAATAGAAGATACTCTCTTCATCTAATCCGGCGTTTCTAAGGTCGTTTAATGAGTTATAGGCAACATAGCGAATAAAATCACGTTTGACACGGGCAAACTGTTTTTTCTTAGCGATTCTTTCCCATGGAGAAAGAGGATATGCCGTTGCTTCTACCAAATCCATCCCCGGAAAATTCATCTGCTGAAATGTCATTTCCCAAAAAGTCAGGTCATTGATCATTTCATCAGTAACAAGAGGTATTTCTCCGGTTATGTTTTGTTCCTCAATCATGCTTCATCAAGCTCCGCAATTTCTTCCTGTAAAGAAGATGCCAGTGCATCCAAACTCTGAGTTTCACGTTGTGCCACAATCCATTTAGGAACAAAAGGAGCAGACGGAAGAGAACATTTACGTTTCATTCCTTTATCTAAGTAATAACGGGGCGCATCTGCCAAAATCGGACGGTTTAGGAAACCTTGCATCAAAACATACTGTTTCATGGAATCCAAACTCATCATTTCAGAAGCCCCGACAACATTAGAACTTTGAAGCGATTTGGAAACATTTGAGGACATTTTCATATTGAACCCCATAAGAGCCTCATTAGCGCTGACGCTTCGAGTTTGAATTGTTTTTGAACCAATCATTTTAGAGAAACGTTCGGCTGTTTTTTCATTGTTCTGTGCTAAAACAACCTTAGCAGCAGTTGTCGTAATGATTGTTTCTAAGTCGTCAGCACC
>JAFQJY010000136.1 GCA_017414845.1 Alphaproteobacteria bacterium
ACACAGGATTGTCCGGCGCCGCATGGGCAACACTGGTTGCACAACTCGTCGGAGGAGGCATCGCCTTAGGATATTTTGCATCGCCATGGACTTCCTTACGTTACGGAAAAGATATGTTTAAAATAAACACGGATTCCTTCAAAAAAATCCTTATCAACGGTATCCCGACACTCGGGGTTCAATTTTCCATTATCGGCATGCTTTTTTTACATAATTACCAATCGCTTAAATACGGTGGTGTTGACGGACTTGCCGTTTATACTTTTATCGGGGCGATAGAGTCTCTCGGATCACTATTTATGACAGGTCTTTCTTTGGGCATACAACCGTTAGTCGCCTATCTTTACGGTCAACAAAAATTTAAAGAACAAAATATTATCGGAAATATGGGATATATCTTTGCTTTTTTATCCGGCATTGTTTTGATGTGTGTATCCGTTTTTGGAAGATATACTTTTCCGACTTGGTTTAACTTATCAGGAGACGTGGCACGCATAGCCTCTCACGGACTTTTAATCAGTTCTACGGCTTTTGTTTTATTGGGTATTATACGTGTCGCCGGTTTTTATTATCAGGCTACGGGGAAAATCAAAGAGGCCTCTTTTCTAATTTACGGAGATGCTTGTTTCACACTTCCTTTATGTCTGTTTGTTTTACCTGTTTGGTTCGGTTTGGACGGCGTCTGGCTTGCTATGCCTGTTTCACGTGTATTTCTGTTTATGTACGTCCTGTATCTTTGGTTTAAAAACAAAAATCCTCTTGTTTATTTTATACATCGCTTTAAATGACATCTTAAAAAATATAAAATTTTCTTGACTTTTATATGAGTTTTAATTATAGTCGTGAAAAAAATCACGATATGAGGAAATTATGACTGTTATTAAAGTTTGTTTAGGGAGTTCCTGTTACGTACGGGGAAATGATAAGATACTTTCTTTCTTAGAAGACTATATTCAAAAACACGAAAAAGACATTCAACTTGATTTACTCGGATGTCGCTGTGCTAATCTGTGTCAGGACGGTCCGAATATTTTTATTGATGATAAAAAATACTCCCGTTTAACCACGGAAGAACTGACTCAAATTTTGGAGACATTATGAATAACGCAGGCATTGTCTACACGCTCCACAATGAATGTCAGGACTGTTACAAATGTGTCCGACGCTGTCCGGTTAAGTCTATTCGTATTCAAAACGGTCATGCCGGTATTTTATCCGAAAAATGTATCGGTTGCGGACGATGTGTTGCCCCTTGCCCCAGTAACGCCAAAAGGGTTCGCTGTGATTTAGAGCCGGTAAAAAAACTGATTGCTTCCGGAAAAGAAGTTTATGTATCGTTAGCACCGAGTTGGCGTGCCTCTTTTCCCTGTACTTCACGTCAGATAATTGCAACTTTAAAAAAACTCGGATTTAAGGGTATCAGTGAAACGGCACTGGGCGCCCAAGAAGTTTCCATTGAAACGGCCCGACTGCTCAATCAGGCCGATGTCGGACTTGTTATTTCAAGTGCTTGTCCCGTTATTGTTAAATATATTCGTCTTTACAAACCGGAATTGGCACGGTATATTGCGCCGATTGCTTCACCGGCACTGACACATGCTCAATTACTCAAAAAAACATTCGGAAAAGATATCGCCGTTGTCTTTATCGGTCCTTGTATTGCTAAAAAAGATGAATCTGACACGCACAAGGAACTCATTGATTTTGCTTTAACCTTTGAAGAATTAAAAATATGGCTGAAAGAAACCGACACGTCCACTGAAGAAGGGGATTGTTTGGAACACGCCTTTGTCCCGACATACGCTCATGAAGGAAGCCTTTACCCGATGGACGGCGGTATGTGCGAAACGATTAAAAAAATCGGCATCAAAGAAAATGTTCATTTGTGTTCTGTCTGCTCGTTGGAAAGTTTTAATTTAGCTATTGAATCTTTTTCAAAAGACAACTTAAAAAATCCTGTATTTATTGAGGCCCTTGCCTGTTTCGGCGGTTGTATGCACGGCCCTTGTATCGCAACGGGACTTTCCGACACAAATAACATTTCCAGAGTTTTAAGACACGTCAAACACAGAGAACAAATTCCTACTCAGCCGGAAATCGTTGTTGAACAGGAATACACCCCTGCTCCCGTAGAACAAAAAACTTATTCTATGGAAGAAATCAGGGAATCTCTCCATAAAATAGGCAAATTCTTTCCGGAAGATGAACTCAATTGTGCCGGTTGCGGTTACCAAACCTGTAAAGAAATGGCTAAGGCTCTTTTAAACGGAGATGCAGAACCGTCTATGTGTGTCTCTTACATGCGTAAACTGGCAACAAAAAAAGCAAATGCCATGCTTAAAAACATTCCCTCTGCCATGATTGTTCTGGATAAAGACTTAAACATCTTGGAAGCCAACGAAGCATTCATCAAAATGTTTGTTACGGCGGGGCAGGAACTCTATCTTGCAAACCCTCAAAAACTCATTGGTCTGCCTATTCAGTTTTTCTTTGATGCGAAAAAGAATTTTTCCTCTGTTTTAACGGGAGGGAAAGAAATACACAAAGAAAACTATAAATATAAAAATAAGTTTTATGATCTTCATATCTTTCCTATTGAACCCCTAATCAGTATCGGGGCAACAATAACAAACATTACCACGGCTATTCATTCCCGAGAGATTGTGGCGCAAAAAGCAAGAGAAGTTATTGATAAAAATATCTCTACCGTTCAACAGATTGCCTGTTTGCTCGGGGAACACATGGTTCAGACAGAAACAATTTTAAACACGATTGCCCACGAATATACTTCTGACGAGGAATAAATGTTTATTGATATAGATTGCTCTCAAATAAAAAAATACGGGCAAAATGCCTTTGGAGATTACTTCATATCTAAAAGAGCTGACAATCAGGAACGTGTTTTAGCCGTTTTATCTGATGGTCTTGGAAGTGGTATCAAAGCAAATATCCTTTCCTGTATGACATCTACCATGCTGGTTCGTTTTATTGAAGAAGATATTCCTATTCAAAACGCAGCGCAGATTATTATGGACTCACTTCCCGTTTGTCAAATCAGAAAAATCAGTTATGCCACTTTTTCTGCCGTTGATTGCCGTAACGACGGTCAAGTATGGGTTGTGGAAGAAGGAAATCCCTCTTTTGTTTTAATCAGAAACGGTCAAGAAATTCCTCTTGAATCCGAAGAAATTGTTTCTCCTAAATTTCCGGACAGACACCTACATCTTTATCAGTTTAAAACAGAAGTTGACGACAGGCTCATATTTTGTTCGGACGGCGTCACACAAGCCGGTATCGGCACAAAAGAAAATCCGTTCGGATTTAAACGCACGGGTTTAATTTCTTTTTTAAAAGAAACACTTAAAACAAAACCGGATATTTCAAGTACCGAATTGTCTCATCTTGTTGTATTAAAAGCACAATCACTTGAACCTGAAAACAAAGCCGGTGACGATATTTCCTGTGCGGTTCTTTATTTTAGAGAACCAAGAAAATCTATTATTTTTACAGGGCCTCCGTATAACAAAACCATGGATAACGAATACTGCCGTTCTTTTGCGCTGTTTAACGGGAAGAAGGCTATTTGCGGAGGGACAACTGCCAATTTAATCTCCCGTGAACTAAATCGTGAAATTATCAATTTACCTCATTTTGAAAGTGGCGATTTACCACCTATTGCAGAAATGGAGGGCATAGATTTACTCACAGAAGGTATCTTAACACTCAGCAGAACCGTTGACTATTTGGAACGAGAAGAAACCTCTCATACAGACGCCGCCGGACTTTTAGTTGACTTTTTACTCAATTCGGATATTATAGAATTTATGGTTGGCGCTATGTTAAATCAAGCACATTACGATCCTTCTCTTCCGATTGAAATAGAGGTGAGAAGAAACGTTATTAAAAAGATGAAAAAACTCTTAGAGGAAAAGTATTTTAAACAGGTTATTATTCATTATATATAAGGAGACCGAAATGAAAAAAATAAAAATACAAATCTGTCAGGGAACAACATGTTTTGTTATGGGGGGAGATATTGTCAAATCCATGTTGGATACCCTTGAAAAAAAATACGCAGATAAAATTGAAATTACCTCAGTACGATGTTTAGGACTTTGTAATAAAAGCGACTCTTTTTCAAAAGCGCCTTATGTTTGCGTTGAGGATGAAATTATTTCTTCTGCAAATTTAGAAAAAGTAACTCAAGCCATTGAAAGTAGATTAGAAAAATGACAACCACATCAGAACTGGAAACAAAGCGATTAAAACGTGAAGTTTTAATCCGTTTGATTAAAGCCTTTCTATCCGATAATTTTACGAAAAACACACGTTTAATACCCTATGATATGCGCCCCAAGGATGCAGAAGTTCCTTTCCGATGCTGTATTTATAAAGAACGTGAAATTCTAAGAGCCAGAACGCTCGACGGTCTTGGTTTTTCTATTGAAGATGATGACGAACAAACACTCCTTTCCGAATATGCCGAAAAAGCTCTTTCACGGGAAGAACCGGACGCTAATCCGTTGACTGTTCTTGAAAGCGCCTGTCACAGTTGTCCGCCTTCACAAATCTATGTCACGAACCTTTGCCAAAGTTGTGTCGCACGTCCTTGTATGAAAGCCTGTCGTTTTGGTGCTATTTCCAACACGGGAGGGAAATCAGTCGTTGATACGGACAAATGTAAAAAATGCGGTTTATGTATGTCTGCTTGTCCTTATGGAGCCATTATAAAAACAGTTGTACCTTGTGAAAATGCCTGTCCCGTAGACGCTATTGCAAAAGATGAAAACGGGACGGCTCGCATTGATGAAGCAAAGTGTATTTCCTGCGGGAAATGTGTAACAGCTTGTCCTTTCGGTGCCGTTCATGCAAAATCTCAGGTTATTGATATTCTGAAACATATCCGTGACGGGAAAGAAGTTATTGCTCTGATTGCGCCGGCTCTTATCGGACACCTGCCCTGCACACCGGAACAAATCCAAGATGCCTTTTTAAAAATCGGCTTTTCTTATGTTTATGAAGTGGCACAAGGGGCTGACATTACAACGAAAACGGAGGCCGGCGACTTTAAAGAACGTCTTGAAGAAGGCGCTCCCTTTATGACAACTTCCTGCTGTGCCGGTTATAATGAGTTAGTCAAAAAACACCTGCCGGAAATCAAGCCGTATGTGTCCGATGCGCATACACCTCTTTATTATACGGCAGAAATTGCAAAAAGAGAACACCCGAATGCTGTTACGGTATTTATAAGCCCTTGTTTTGCGAAACGACGGGAAGTTCTGGATAACCCTAATGTGGATTATCTGATGAACTTTGAAGAACTCGGCGCAACCCTTATCGCATTAGGTATCCAAATTGACACTTGCGAAGAAACAGAATTCGCCTATAAAAGTTCAAAGGAAGCACGTGAATTTGCTTTAATCGGTGGCGTTGCAAACTCTGTCCAAAGTGTTTGGCAAGGCGAAAAAGACGCTATTAAACCTGTTCTTATCAACGGGTTGGATAAAGCATCCATTCGTACACTTAAAATGTATGCCAAAACAGGAAAATGTCCGGAGGGAAATCTGATAGAAGTTATGTGTTGCCCCGGAGGGTGTATCGCAGGGAATGCTTGTCTCGGTTCTTTAAAAGATGCCTTTAAAAAGGTAAAAGATTACGGAGAAAAAGGTCCCTCTCTTGCCGATAAAGAATAACAAGAAGCCATCTGAAAAGATGGCTTTTTTATACTTTGTTTTCCACTGACGGGAACATGTCAAGCGTATCTTCAAAAAGCCGTTTTAACCAGTATTTATGCCTCTTTCAATAGGATTGTCAGTTGCACATCAGTGTCTTTTAAAATAGCCTTAAAATTGAAAACTAAATGTCTTCTACTTCATGCTGTCTTAAATTTCCAAACGGGCAATCGGGCAAATTTCTTTTAAGGACAATCGTCCATTCGTCCTAACATCCACAAAATCCAATCGGGCGAAGGGGATTAAGAACGAGAGGACTTAAAAATACTTTAACAATCGTTCGGTTATTAAACCTTGCCCTTCTTCATAAAGCATATCCGGATGTTTCCAAAGAACTCACCAATCTACTTATTGTTGTTGTCATAAAAAAAACAAACAATCAGCCTTTAAAAGAATTTATTTTATGTGCCGTATTTAAGTCGTCAAGAGAGACAGACAAAAGTTTTTTTAAAGCTTGCTCTGTCTTTTTAAGTTTTTCATACAGTTTTTCTTTTTCCTGAGACATAACAATGTTAAACCCATGTATCAAAACGCTGTTATTTCGTTCCTTTTGAGATATTATTTTATCGTGATTGCTATCTTTTAATAAATTCAACAGTTGTTTTCCGATATTTTCATCTAAATAATCTTCTATGAATTTTGCAGTTTTTTCTCTGGCAAACGAATAATGTCCCGAATATTCATTAGGGCGAATATTTTCTTTATGTATAAATTCTCGGATATTTTTATCATTTGAGTCAAGACGAGCCGTATCATACCCATGATTGAAAAGATAAATTTGTCCGATCATTTCAATAATTCTGTAAATACGTACAATAGCATCTTCATAATTACCTATATCAACCTGTCTTTGCGCATTAGCAAGTAAATCTATTGCGACATTGAGGGCATTTTTTCCCCGTTCAATACATTCTTCTTTTGTCGGAACCGCCTCAGAGGAATAATCCAATTTTTTATTTAAATTCTGAATCCATACAAAAGCATCGTTATCCACAAAAAGTTTTTCCATTCCTAATTCCGTTAAATCCGAAAGAACGACTTCTCCCCATTGAGGACAGTTTTTCAAGGCTGTTTCATAATCCAAACAATGCCAAGCACTGTAAAATTCAGAAGCAGCTTTAATATATCGCCCGACTTTTTTATATTCTGCGGGTAAGTTTTTTTCATTTTCAAACAATGTAGCCACCGCAGAGAAGTTGTAACTTTTCAGAAAAAGTTTTGCCTGATCTATTTTAGATAAAAATGTTCCGATAGTCGCATTAAACGAATTGACAAATTCTGTTCCGGAAACAACTTGTCCATGTTCAGTTCTTTTATCAGAGGTTACATAACGATATTTATAAATGCCGTGACGCAATCCGGCACTGTAAATAGCAGAACTCATAGCTTTTGTACCTCGTGTTAAATCAATTTCAAGGTCATCTGTATCAGAATGATATTTGTTTTTATACTTTTCAATAATGGCATTAAAATGTTTAAAACATTTATCAGAATCATTTTCTATCAATGGCTCCGGCAAGGTTTCAATAAGTGATTTTCCTTGAAATTCAGGCTCGTTTGCTAAATGCATTGCATTATGTTCTGTTTCTGTAGAAGGAAGAAAAACAAAATAATCAAAATAGTCTTTTTTCATAGATTTTCTTAAAGGTGTGTATAAAGTTCTCTCAGCATCATTTACATTTCCTGTGCCGACGGTTAAAAAAAGGATTCTGGTCATAATTTACTCCTAAAAATAGTACACATAAAAAGATAGTCTTTATTGTAAAGAACAGTGTAAAAAAAGTCCATATTTTTTTGAGTATCACTCATAAGCGTCAGAGTCCCCCTCTAAAAACGGGGCTATTTTAATTATGACAAAAATTATTTTAAACGAACAGTAGTTACAGTCCCCCTCTAAAAACGGGGCTATTTTAATTATGTGTGATATGTTTACGCACACTAATA
>JAFQJY010000137.1 GCA_017414845.1 Alphaproteobacteria bacterium
GTTTTGCTTTTTCATACAAAAGATTAAATTCTTCGCACTCCGTACCCAAGATAACGCCTTTTTGTGTGGCTTCAAAAATTTCTGCTTTTGCTTCGGCAATTTGAGAGAGACTTTTAAAGAATTCTCTGTGTGCCCAGCCTATCATTGTAATCAGAGAAAATTCAGGGTGTGTTAAATGTGTCAAATCTCGCATTTCGCCGGTATGATTCATTCCCATTTCTATGACGGCAAAGTCTGTTTTTTGAGGTAAGGTACAAAGTGTTAAAGGAACGCCTAACTGATTGTTATAATTTCCCTGTGTTAAATGAACGGAACCGTAGGCTCTTAAAACACATCCCAGCATTTCTTTGGTAGTTGTTTTACCGGAACTTCCCGTAATACCGATAATTCGAGCCGTTGTTCTGTTCCTTGAAAAAACTGCCAGCGTTCTGAAAGAGACCATACTGTCTTTAACTGTAATAAAACGTTCATCCTTTTCATCGGAAATTGTGGTAATAACGGCAACGGCACCTTTTTGAAGAGCCTGTTTGTTGTACTCGGCGTTGTTTGTGAGATTGATGTATAAATCGCCGATGTTTGTTGTTCTGGAATCAATGGAAATACCAAAGGCTTTAAACGGATGTTGAACCTCAATGTCCAGTGCCTTTTTTATGTCATCATTTGTCCATAAAGGTTCTTTCTCCTTTTCATAAACAGCCAAAACGGCTTCGTGTTTATCATTGAAAGGATGACTGATACCTTGAATAAGTTGTCCTTCCTCATGCCCTTTGCCTGCCAGTAAGAGAACATCATCTTTTTCAAGCATGGCAACGGCTTGTTTAATAGCCGTGCGTCTGTCGGCAATTTCCATGCCTTTCGGACACGCCTCTAAAATGGCTTTTCGTATAGGTTCTGCTTCTTCAAAACGGGGATTGTCATCCGTAATAATTACTTTGTCGGCGAAAGTATCGGCGATTTTCCCCATGATAGGACGTTTTCCTACATCTCTGTTGCCTCCGCATCCGAATAAAATAATAAGACGTCCTTTCGTAATCGGGCGTAAGGATTTGAGCGCATTTTCAATGCCGTCCGGTGTATGGGCGTAATCAACAAAAACAGAGGCATTTTCCGTCGTTTGTGCAACCAATTCCATACGCCCGTCGGGACTATGAATTTCTTCAAGTAAAGGGATAACATCTGTCGGATTTTCTCCACAGGCAATAACCAAGCCGAGAGCCGCCAAAACATTCATACCCTGAAAGGCACCGGCAACAGGAAAGTCAAGGTCATAATTATTTCCGAAAACAGAGAGAGAAAGGTGCTGATATGTCGGAAAGAGTATTTGAGATATAAGACGAATATCTTGACCGTTCTTACCGTAAGAAATAATTTTGATACCTTTGTTTTCACATATTGTTTTCAGCGTATTAAAAACATCACTGTCTGCGTTTAAAACAGCGGTTCCGCCTTTTTTGAGCCGTTCGGTAAAGAGCAGGGCTTTTGCCTCTAAATAAGCCTCCATTGTCTGATGATAATCCAAATGGTCCCGTGTCAGGTTTGTAAATGCAGCAGCATCAAAACGGACGCAGGACAGCCTGCCTTGATGAAGACCGTGTGACGAGGCTTCTAATGCAACATGAGTGACACCTTTTTCGGACAGTGTTTTTAAATCCTTTGCTAAATCCACAACGCCCGTCGTTGTCATACCGCTGTATCGGTTATACGTTTCGGACTGGATGCCGAGTGTTCCGATTGAAGCAGATTTTTTACCCAATTTTTCAAACAATTGTCTAACGAAAAAAACAGTAGATGTTTTTCCGTTTGTTCCGGTAACGGCAACGGTGGTTTCAGGAAAGGGGGTATAAAAACAGGCGCAGAGTTTTGCTAAATCTCGGACAGGTGTTTCCGTTTCAAAACAAGGAACGGATATGGAGCCGGGTTTGTGTGTGCATAAGATGGCATTAGCGCCTTTTTGAATGGCTTCTTCAATGTATTTCTCCCCGTCGGTTTGTGTGCCGGATAAAGCAACGAAAAGGGCGCCCTCAGTCATTTGACGTGTATCAGAACAAATGTCTGTAATTTCTGTTGTATCGTCTGTTTGAATGGCTACTGATTTTAAAAGTTCGTTGAGTTTCATATCCGTAATCCTTATTTTTTCTTTTTATTTTCCACGTAGTCATAAGCGGGTTTTATAAAGGCAGGTAAAGGTTGTTCCGGTTTTGTCATAATGCCTAAAACAGGGGCAATTCCTTTGATGATTTCTCCACCTGTCGGAACGGCATTCCAACCGGCTGTATTAAAGTAAAAATGCTCTTTGAGTTTTTGTGGATTTTCCATCGTTACCAAAACAACATATTTAGGTTCATCTGTCGGGAATACGGAAATAAAACTTGTCCGAAGTTTTCCTTTTTGGTATTTACCATCTTCGCCTAAGATTTCGGCAGAACCTGTCTTACCACCGACAAGATATCCTTCAATGTTGGCTTTTTTAGCCGTCCCGATATCAATAACAGCCCGCATCATAGAGCGTAAATCTGCCGAATTTTTTTCAGATAAAACA
>JAFQJY010000010.1 GCA_017414845.1 Alphaproteobacteria bacterium
ATCAGGAACATACGCACCTGCGACATAGGTCACCAGTGGTTTTCTTTTTTTCATTTTAGCATAAACAGAGGCGACATCCTGTTCCAAAGTAGAACCGACTTCCCCAATCATTAAAATCACTTTTGTTGCATTATCTTTTTGAAACAACTTCAAAATCTCTTTAAAATGCGTCCCTAAAACAGGATAAGCCCCCAAAGCAACACAAGTTGTCACGCCCAACCCCTTTTCATAAAGTTGTTGAAGTGCCTCATAGATAAGGGAACTGGAACGACTGACGATACCGACTTCCCCGGCCTTAAACAGATGTGGAGGCATACTTCCGGCCTTACAAACATCTGCCGTAATGACACCTTGAGAGGCAGGACCGAGCAACTGACTTTTAGAGTGTTTTAAAAGAGCCTTTAAACGCAAGGCATCTTGTATCGGCATACGTTCCGTAGAACAAATTATCCACGGAATTTCTGCTTTGACGGCCTGTACGACCTCCTCAAAAGCCTGATACGGAGGCGCATAAATAACGCTGATGGTCGGTTTTGTTTTCCGAACGGCCTCTTTCACCGTGTTAAAAACAGGCACATCAAAAATACTTGTTCCCCCGTGTCCGTCCGAAACACCGGCGACAATTTCAGAACCGTAAGCCAGCGCCTGTTCCGTATGTTTCATGCCCTCAGGCGTCATAATGCCTTGAACAACAATGCGTGATCGTGTGTTTGCAATAACTGCCATTATCTGATAGCCTCCACTTCTTCAACGATGGATGAAACGGCATCCGTCATTTTTTGTTTGACAATAAACGGAAGCCCCGATTCAAACAAAAGCCGTTCCCCGACAGAAGCATTTGTTCCATCCATCCGAACGACAATCGGCATACCCGAACTGATTTCTTTAGCAGCAGCAACCAAGCCGTCGGCAATGATATCACATCTGGCATTTGCGCCGAAGATATTGACCAAAAGACCCTCGGTATCCGGTTCCGACAGAATAATTTTAACGGCATCACTGACCATTTCTTTTGTCGGAGTTCCTCCTAAATCCAACAAACAAGACGGGCGTCCGCCTTTACGAACGATTAAATCCAAAGTCCCCATACTCAGTCCGGAACCGTTGATAATACAGCCGATATTTCCATCAAGCGGAATATAGCGAAAATTATTATCTCGGGCTTTTTTCTGATTGGCCGTTTCCATTTCAAAATCACGCAGAACCTGTATTTCCTTATATTTAGAAACGGCATCCGGATCAAAATATATTTTTCCGTCAAGGGCAACCAATCTTTTATCCGAAGTAATCACAAGAGGTTTGACTTCCACCGAAAACGCATTGTACTTTTTAAATAAGTCAAACATCGCCCGAAGTGTTGCAGATGCCTCCCGCAGGTAGCCCTTCGGCACACCGACTTTTGCAACCATTGCCAACGACTTCATCAGCGAAAGTTTTTTATCAAGACTTAACTCATAACAGACTTCTTTTTTCTTCTTTTTAACGTCTTTTCCCTTAAACAAAACTCTTTCACGCACGAAATCCACACAGATTTCAAAATCAAAGGCCTGAACAATCTCTGTTTTTTCCTCAATATAGACCTTTTTAACTTCGTTGATTTCATTTTGCGTCAACAGGTGATGCAAGAGCATTTTTCCTGCAATTTCAGGAACGGCACTAATACCGTCTGCCACTTGAAGTCCGCTTCCCGAACCGGCCTCTTCCTCCAAAAACTTTCCCAAAGCCCGACCGGAAGAAAGAACCTGCGCTTTAACATACCAACTGTCTCCACCGATGTTTTGAGCAATCGTCAACGCCTCATTCGGTGTATAAGCGACCTTTCCTTTCAAAACAGGAATGCCGACTGATGAAAAAATTTTTTTTGTCTGATACTCGTGAATAATCATTTCCGAACTTGCCTTTTCTGTTAAATTCTTCTATAACTCATATTGACACAATTTAAAAGAGGAGTCTAGTCTTATGACAAAAAAAGTCCTGTTTTTTTTATTTCTGATCGGCGGATGCTGTCCTTTTTTGGACACACGCAGAGAAGCCGGCTCTTTAACGCCTGTCGGACAATCAAGTCCGATGCGTCCTGCCGTATGTTATAACGGATGGTTTAACGAAATGTCAGAGGTTAAACAAATCGCCGAAGAAACCTGTCACGGCAAAAAGGCAGTTTTAACCGAACAAACGGCATTTTCCTGTACGCTGTTCTATCCGAGTACGGCTTTTTTTGAATGTCGCTCTACTCCGTAAAGGAAAAGAAGTTGATTTCCGGCGGTGGCGGTAAATTAGCATGCGCCTCAGATATATCATCTTGCGGTAAAACTTTATCTTCCAGTATCAGTTTACCGTTGAGTGCCATTCCTTCCATATAGGCTTTAAAATACATTTCTCTGGGATCGCCCCACACTAACTGCTCCTTATAAGTCGGCGTGCCGTATTTTTCAAAGACCAAATCCCAAAATAAATCTCTGCGGGTTGCCTTTTGCGCAAGAGCAGGAATAGACGTCCCGAGTGAATTATCTCCAAGAGCCGTGTATTCAATGTAATATGCTTTATTATCCGTAAAATGAGAAGAAAATTTTGCAAGCAAGGTTTCCTTTGTTTCTGCATTTTTAAATGTCAATTCAGAGATATAATAAATCCCCTCTTTTTGGGCTCTTTCCCGAACACATTCCTGAATCATTTCAATTTGAAGAAGCCCCTCTTCCCGACGACAGTCCTTTTCCAACCGCATTGTCGCAAAGGTCGGAAGCGCATGAGCAATGTGCGTCACACGAAAACCACGCATTTGAACCTCATCCGTTATATCCTGCGGATGCATATGCAAATACACCCCCATAATATCTATATCTTCCACGGGAGAAGCCTTCTTTTCAAAAACTTTTGCCTCAGGCGGTAAATCGCTTTCAGGTAAAGAGACATCCTCTACATCAAACGGATTTAAGTATTCTTCCTGCTCCTGCGCAACGGGAATCGCCAGCGATTTTTGAAGAAGTGTCGGTCGGGCAGGTGTTGTACTCTGAACAGGAGGTTTAACAGGCTCCGGTTTTGGTGCTTCTCTTTGAACAGCAGGCTTTACAGGTTCCCGTTGAGGTATTGCTATCGGTGTTTCGGTTGTTTTTACCGGCTTTGACACGCTTGGTTTTGATGTGTCGGCAGATGTTTTTGTGCCCGTTGCCGTAGCACCTCCTCCGAATCGGAAACCGGAAGCCCGTGCAGGATCCGGCAAAGTTTTTGTTTTTTCCGGTGCAGGAGGTGGTGCTTTTTGTTCTTTGAGTTTTACGCCCTCGGGTTTAATTTCAATACCCGTTTTCATTTTGGGCGGAATACTTGTCGGCAATTTAAATTTTTCATCTTTCGGAAGTGCCGGCAAAAACTTTTGTTTTCCCGTTTCCTCGGGAGGCTGAACAGGAACTTCCGGCACACTTAAATCAACGGCCTTTTTTGTATCCAAGGGTTCTCTGAACGGCAGTTCTTTTTCCGTATTTTGTGGTGCCGTCGGCGGTAAAAACAACGGGAAATCGGCATTTTCTTTCTTCTGTGCCTCTGTCGGCATTTGACCGTTACCGAACATAGGAATATCTATATCGGCACTCTGCGCCGAAACGCTCCAAAATCCTACCAGCATTAAAAAGATTATTTTTTTCATAGTTGTTTTTTCCTTTTTTCGTGCTATGCTTATAATAAAGTATAACTTATTTAAATAAAAGATAAAGGGGAAAAATGAAAAAAGAACAAAAAATATCTGATGTGAAAAGAATTTGTGTCTTCTGTGGCGCTAAATCAGGATTGACCCCGATTTATGAAGAAAGCGGTTTTAAACTCGGTCAATTGATGGCTCAAAAAGGGATTGAACTGGTCTACGGTGCCGGCGGTGTCGGTGTTATGGGTGCCGTTGCCTCCGGCATCAAATCTGTCGGCGGGAAGGTGACGGGTATGACATTAGAGCGCTTATTTGAACGGGAACGCCCTGATTTAGCCGATATGGATATTGATACACTTAAAGTTTTCTCTCACTTGTTCACACGAAAAGTCGCCATGACAAAAACGGCAGATGCTTTTTGCGTTCTTCCGGGAGGTTTCGGTACGATGGACGAACTTTTTGAACTTTTGGTTTTAAGACAACTCGGCATTATTGATAAACCTATTGTTATTTTAAATATCAATTATTTTTATGACAATCTGCAAGCCCTTATCCATCAACTGATTCGAGATGAGTTTGTTTCCAGACAAAATATTCATCTGCTCGGTTTTGTTGACAAGGTTGAAGACATCTTGCCTGAAATTGAAAGACAGTTAAAAGAGATTTAAGAATGAAAATATTACGGTTCTTATGTGTTTGCTGTTTAAGTTTTCTGTGTGCCTGTCAAAGCATCCCGACAGATGCCGTCCAAACCGAAAACACACAGATTCAATCCGAAAACAATGACCCGTTTGAACGATACAACCGTGTTATGACGGATTTTAATTTCAACATCAATCGGTATGTTTATCAGCCGATTGCGAAAGTTTACAGAAAAACTCTTCCTTCTCCTGTCAGAACAGGCATTGACAATGTGGCAACAAATCTGCAACAACCTGTCGTTTTCGTGAAC